>NZ_JAWPOX010000267.1:0-877 GCF_033344475.1 Vibrio sp. 1288 | reverse complement strand
CACATAAGGTTAGAGCTATGTTACTGAGTATATCAGTCGTTATTCCTGCAAAAAATGAACAAGGAAATATCGGGAAGTTAGTGAAAGAAATTCATGCCAGTTTAGAAGCATACCCTAACGTCGAAATTGTCATTACGGACGACGGTAGTACCGATGATACGGTGCAAGAGGCACTTGAAGCTGCTAAAGGATGTGGGTGTGACCTGCAAGTGGTTAGTCACGAACAGAGTTGCGGTCAAAGCACAGCAGTGTTAACTGCCGTCAAACATGCAAAAGGCGAGTGGATTGTTACCTCCGATGCTGATGGGCAGAACGATCCGTCGGATATGCCTAAGATGCTTGAGCTTGCTGCTAAAGTCAGCAATCCGAATTTTTGCATCGCGGGTTATCGAGCAAAAAGGTTAGATACAGCTTGGGTTAGGTTTCAATCGAAGGTGGCGAACAGAGTGCGTCATGCATTACTAGGTGATGGTGTTCCAGATTCTGGTTGTGGACTTAAAGTCATCCCTAAATCGACTTATCTGCGCTTGCCGTATTTTGATCATATGCATCGGTTTTTGCCTGCACTCATCAAAGCGATGGGCGGGGAGATCGTCGTTCACCCAGTCGCGCACCGAGACAGAGAAGCAGGCACTTCCAATTACAATGCATGGAACCGTGCTTGGGTAGGGATTGTTGATATGTTTGGTGTGATCTGGTTACAAAAGCGCACGAAAAATCCGATGATCAAAGCTGTCAGCATTGCCAATGAAAATGCAAAACAATGAAATGGTTAAAGCTTGCACTTCTTATACTTGCTGGGGTTTTGTTAGCAAATCAGCTCGATAATCCCGTTTTATCTCACCTCACAGATAAGAACTGGCTGGTTGGCTACATT
>NZ_JAWPOX010000266.1:0-880 GCF_033344475.1 Vibrio sp. 1288 | reverse complement strand
GGGTACACCATCATTGTCGATAACGACAAAAACAATCTTGGTAAGTACTTACTCCACCCAACTAAGAGCGCTACCGATCCTTCAATCGTAGAAGTTCGTGATTACGATGGTAACAAGCCTTTCCATAAGATTTTCGAACAAAAGAGTGGTCTGATCCGCTACCCATTCCAATACGGATCAACCGTCGGTGAAAAATACTTAGTGTTCACCGAAGTACCCGGCTGGAACTGGAAACTACTGGGCGGTACATTCATCAAAGAAGTGACCAAAGGCAGCGACACGCTACTTAAACTGATAGCCATCATTTCTTCGGTAGCAGCGAGCATCACTTTTGTTGTGCTCACTCTGTTCTTAAATCGCAGCTTACAGCCTCTAACGGTGTTGAACTCTTACATGACGCGCCTAGCTAATGGTGAAGTCAGCTTACAAATTCCGTCGTCTCGTAAACGTTCTAAAAATGAGATTGTGAATTTGAATAACGGCGTTGCAAGCATGGCAAATCAATTGAATGAGTTAGTTGGCCAGATCCGTTCTACTAGCGATTTAGTCGAAAGTAACTCGACCAGTGTAGCAAGCGATGCTCATAGCAACTTAACCCAAGCGGATCGTCAGCAAGAAGAAGTTGAGCAAGTCGTAACAGCGATCGAAGAGATGGCCTCTTCCGCTCAATCGGTGGCGCAGCAAGTAGAAAGCATTGCTGAAAATGTCCGCTCAGCGAACTTAGATAGCCAATCTGGTTTGACGATTGTTGAAGGCGTATGTGTCGACGTGGCGCAGTTGAATGATCAATTGGATCAATCAGCCGAAGCCATTGAACAAGTCAACCGTAACAGTGAAAGTATCCAAACCGTCACAAGAATGATCGACGAAATTGCCGAGC
>NZ_JAWPOX010000265.1:0-881 GCF_033344475.1 Vibrio sp. 1288 | reverse complement strand
CGATAGCCGAGTGGAAGCAAAACAAACAAGGCAAGCGCGGCAGACCTCGCCAATTCAGCGACTTAGCCATTACTACTGCACTGATGGTGAAACGCATATTCTCTATGCCGTTGAGAGCACTGCAAGGATTTCTAGACTCGGTATTTAAGCTGGCTAACATCCCGCTAGTTTGTCCCCACTACACCTGTATAAGCCGTCGAGCTAAGGAAGTTGAGGTTTCATCTAAAACTAAAACCAGAGGTGCGATACAACACCTAGCCATTGATGCCACTGGCCTCAAGGTTTATGGCGAAGGCGAATGGAAGGTCAAGAAGCATGGTACTGACGGGAAGCGTAGGGTTTGGCGTAAGCTGCATATCGCAGTAGATACTAGCACCCACGAAATAGTCGCAGCAGAGCTGAGCTTATCTAACGTAACCGATGCCGAAGTACTTCCCAACTTGCTTAAGCAGACACGTCGTAAAATCATTGAGATATCAGGCGATGGTGCTTATGACACAAGGAATTGCCATGATGCCATACGGCTCAAGCGAGCTGTTCCGCTCATTCCGCCACGAGAAGGGGCAGCCTTCTGGGAACGAGGACATCCTCGCAACTTAGCAGTGGGTTGCCAGAAGCTCTACGGCTCTAACAAGAAATGGAAAAAGCGGTATGGTTATCATAAGCGCTCGCTCTCAGAGACAGCAATGTATCGGGTAAAACAGTTGTTAGGTGGGAAATTAAGCCTGAGGGACTACAACGCTCAAGTTGGTGAGACTTACGCTATGATCAAAGCGCTGAATAAGCTTACAGGGCTAGGTATGCCTGAAACTCAGTATGTTGTTTAAGAACTGAACAACATGGGGCTACCATGTCTTCTCATCGAATTAAGCAACAAAGCC
>NZ_JAWPOX010000264.1:0-882 GCF_033344475.1 Vibrio sp. 1288 | reverse complement strand
CGATCAGTTTTGTTAGTGATGAGCGTTTCCACCAGCGAAGAACGGTCAGTCACGAAGCGCAGCACCATTTGCACGTGAATATCGTCCAAGTCCAACACCTGCACTAACGCACCTGGAATGGAATAGACTTTCGCTTCTGCGTTCGATAAATCGTAAGTTTGGCCACTCACTTTGTCGGTCAACGTGAGCTTGTCGAACGTTTGGCCAGACATAAAATGCGCGTACTCTTGCGTCACTTGCATAATACCGCCGAAAGCGCCATAACCCGCCGCATCTTCAGGTAGCAAATGGCCATGCCACGCGCCGTTGTCCGTGAGTGCGTTGTACTTCAGGTTCGAATAACTGTCGTAATCACGCAGGTAAGTTGGATTACCAGTACGATCAATCACGTTAGTAAATTCTGAAGTTGGCGCCTGTGGTAAACGGATTTCAGTTTTATCATTGGAACCACATCCAACAAGCGAAATAGTAGCCCCGATCAGAATGGCAAGTGTGCTCTTTTTAAACATACTTTTTCCCTATTATTTACGTTATTTTTATATTCTCATTTATATAAATGAGTGTTTTTAGTGTGCAGAAGCCCGGCTCGCACTAAATAAGCACGAGCTTCCAATAATTATTCTTTTATTTTTCTTTAGCGACAGTGATGGCTTTTAATAAATCGCCATTAATATTCGGAATTGTGTCAGCCAAAAATATCTGATTACCAGGCGTAAAAGTGAGTAAAACGTTTTTTAGTCGTTGACTGTTTTCACTGGTTTTATTTTGAACATCAAACTCAATTAATTTGTTGTACACTTCATTTGCCAGTTTTTCTTCTTGTTCTTCGGTAATCGCAATGCGTCCAACACAAATTGGAGGTCGAATATCGTGGCTAAACAC
>NZ_JAWPOX010000263.1:0-883 GCF_033344475.1 Vibrio sp. 1288 | reverse complement strand
GAAATTCTTGTTATTCTATTGCGTATTGAATACAAGATGTGAAAGACAATGGATATTAAACAGCAGGTTGCTGAGCAACGTACCGAGCTAGAGCAAGCCGTGGCACGAGCATTGGAGCTCGCGTCGGCGAAGTCGGATGCAGCAGAAGTCGCAATTACTAAAAGCACAGGTTTGAGTGTTTCCACTCGAATGGGTGATGTAGAAAATGTCGAGTTCAACAGTGATGGTGCGCTTGGCATTACCGTTTACCGAGGCCAACGTAAGGGCAGCGCTTCCACATCTGATTTGAGTGAAGCGGCGATTGAACAGACAGTGAATGCCGCGCTTGATATCGCTCATTACACATCTGAAGACCCATTCGCAGGCCCAGCGCCGAAAGAATTTATGGTGAAAGAGGTGCCAGATCTTGACCTTTTCCACCCAGACTCTCCAGACCCAGACTACGCAGCACAAGTGGCGATTGCCGCTGAGAAAGAAGCGCTAAGCTACAGCGATGCAATCAAGCAAAGTGACGGTGCAAGCTACGATAGCCACTACGGCGTCAAAGTGTACGGAAACAGCCATGGTTTGTTAGCAAGCTACGCGTCTAGCCGCCACAGCACAAGCTGCTGCGTTATTGGCGTGGGCAAAAATGGCGAAATGGAACGTGACTACAGCTATACCGTTGCCCGCCATCGCGATGATTTGTGGACGCCAGAAACCGTCGGCCGCAAAGCGGCGGAAAATACTGTAAGCCGACTGGATGCTCAACGATTGAAAACGGGCCAATACCCAATTATGTTTGCGGCCGATGTGGCAACTGGCTTGATTGGTCACCTAGTGATGGCGATCAGCGGTGGCAACCTGTACCGCAAATCTTCTTTCTTACTGGATCACTTGGGTA
>NZ_JAWPOX010000262.1:0-883 GCF_033344475.1 Vibrio sp. 1288 | reverse complement strand
CCATGATCTTGTCTTTATCTGTTGGGTTTGCTTCACACTCTTCATCGTAAGATGAGTACATGTAAGCCGTATCAGAAGAGAACTCTGCCGCACACGTATCCACACGCTTGTAGACAGGGTGGATGTCAAACTGGTCACGTAGACGACGGATTTCGCTTTCAGCCACACCTAACAGTTTAGATAGGCGCGCATCAGAGAAACCTTTACGTTTCATCTGGCGTAGAACTTCTTCTGTTAGACCAGCAAAGCCACCGGCTTTCACTTGCTCTTCTAGTTTAACTAGCTCTTCAATTTGAACTAGGAACCAGCGATCAATGTTCGTCAGGTTAAACACGCCATCCACTGACATGCCCGCACGGAATGCATCTGCGATATACCAGATACGCTCTGCGCCAGCTTCTTTTAGTTCGTGACGAATCTTAGTTAATGCGTCAGGTGCATCTAGGTCAACCATCTCATCAAAGCCAGTCGCGCCAACTTCTAGGCCACGTAATGCTTTGTGAAGAGATTCTTGTTGGTTACGACCAATCGCCATTACCTCACCAACTGACTTCATCTGAGTCGTCAGGCGATCGTTAGCGCCAGCAAATTTCTCGAAGTTAAAACGAGGAATCTTGGTCACTACGTAGTCGATAGTAGGTTCGAATGATGCCGGAGTTGCACCACCTGTAATGTCGTTTTGCAGCTCGTCTAGAGTAAAGCCAACAGCCAGTTTCGCCGCAATCTTAGCGATTGGGAAACCTGTTGCTTTTGATGCCAGAGCAGAAGAACGGGATACACGTGGGTTCATCTCGATGATAACCATACGGCCATCTTTCGGGTTGATACCAAACTGTACGTTTGAACCACCTGTTTCAACACCGATTTCACGCAGAACCGCTAG
>NZ_JAWPOX010000261.1:0-884 GCF_033344475.1 Vibrio sp. 1288 | reverse complement strand
CCTTTCTGTCCCATTACGGGGTTCTAGGGATTTTCCCCTCTAAAGTAACATAGAATGCTACAGGCTTTGTATTATATAGCCTCCAGCTGTGGGTTACTTTCGTTTCCAAGCTTAATCATCCACGATTGGCTTCGTAATTTCACTAATATCAGGCAATTTTCCGGTATTGGTGAAGTTATACGTCCCGCTTAAGTTGATATTTTGCCATGCAACGGGCGAAACAGCACGAGTGATAGCCGCTTTTTCTTCATCACCTGTCGCTTCAAAGTGTCCCAGAAGATGACTCAGTATCGCGGAGTTGAAGTAGATGATCGCGTTGGCAAGCAATCTTGCGCATTCATTCCAGATAGCGATTTCAGACTCGTTTTTGCCACGGAACTGATCACCATTCACCGACGCAATGGCTCGTCTAAGGAAGTGCCATGCTTCTCCCCGGTTCAGGGCACGTTGCACATACTGCCGCAAACTGGCATCGTCGATGTAGTCAAGTAAATATTGCGCTTTAACCAGTCGATTATACTCCGTCAGAGCCTGTAATATTGGGTGTCCAGAAGGGTAACCAGACAACTTTCTTACCAGCATTGCTTGTGTCGTCCGCTTTGTCTGAAGTGACAGAACAATACGCCTGATATCTTGCCATCCCGTTGTAATAACATTCGTTCTGATAGGCTTCTTTAGCGCCAGTATGGTGCTGCCTTGTTCACTTTCAGTCACATCAAACAGATCATTGATGACACTACTGAACTGCGCGTATCGCGGTGCAAAACTGTAACCGCATAGATCCAGTAAGGCGAAGTTAACATGATTGACACCGTGTGTATCTGTCGAGAGTACGTCAGGTTTGATTTCACTGCTGTTGGATTGTAACAGGTCATAAATATAGT
>NZ_JAWPOX010000260.1:0-888 GCF_033344475.1 Vibrio sp. 1288 | reverse complement strand
TAGCAACAGATTGAGTGAGTAAAATAGTCTCTTCAATTTTCTCCTTACTAAGAATTTCAGGTCTGGTTCATATATCACAACAAAAAATGCGAAGCTATTTAAGCTTCGCATTTTTATTATGGATTAGAATTATTAGCAATATTAGAATCTATATTCCACACCTAAAGATGCTTGTTTAAAGTCTGTATTTGTATTCGCACCATCAAATACATTTTCTGCATTCAATTCCACATCGTACCAAGTGTATTCTGCGTTAACTAAAAAGTTATCCGTTACTTTAAAACCTACACCAGCACCAGCAAATACCCCTTCGTCATCTTTGTTCCCATGGAATCCAGCAACGTTATAATCTGTCGAATACCACATTTGGCCACCTTTCGCGTACACATCCACTCTATCGGTGATTGGAGCCGTCACTTTCAATGCTGCGGTATAACCATCCGTATCTGCATTAGCCAAGTTGTTACCATAGCTACCAAAATCAATGTAGCCACCTTCCAACGCTAAGTAACGGTTAAAGCGATAACCCACCAATGCTTGCATTGCATCGCTGTCGTCATCGAAATCATCTTGTCCATCAACTTTTAAATAACCGTAGTTCGCACCTACATAAACGCCATGATCTTTGGAGTCCGCTGCGTAAGATAAAGTACTAAACGTTGCTAGAGAAAATAGACCAACCAGAGTAACAACATTGCTTTTCATTTCGTTCTCCTAAATTAACTGATTATCGAAAATTCCAATCATAAATTGCAAAAGCAATGCCAATATTAAATTCATGAAAAGCTATTTTAATTTAATAAGATTCTGACAATTAGCTAAAAACACTCGTACAAAAAACAAAATACAGGCTATTTATTTACCTTACACAAACAATATAAATGTAGG
>NZ_JAWPOX010000259.1:0-889 GCF_033344475.1 Vibrio sp. 1288 | reverse complement strand
CTTTCGGTTTAGATAGCGTAGGCCCGAGTTTTGCGGCGCCCATCGACAAGGTATAGAACCAAACAAATGACGCCATAATAGTGCCTAACGCGAAAGCGATTCGATCATGGCCTTCAAATTGTCCACCGATTGAGCCTAAGATAACAACGGTATCTAAGTACAAATGTGGGTTGAGCACGGTGACAGCTAATGCGCCTAAAATGACCGTTCGGCGTCCACGAGCTACGACTTCCCCTTTTGATTCCGATTCATTCTCTGGCTTGAATGCGCTTTTAAGAGAAAGTAGTCCATAGAAGCTCAGGAAGGCAATACCACCAAGCGTCACCGATGTCAGTAGAACTTCATTTTGAGACAGAATAGCACCACCACCAAAGATACCTAGAGAAATGAAGATCATATCTAGGACGCTACAAATAGTGGCTGTCGTCAGGTGGTGATTGCGCTTTATGCCTTGATTCAAGACATACGCATTTTGTGCTCCGATCGGAATGATCATCGATGCCCCTAAACCAAATCCTTGCAATAAAACCCAAAAGCTCACAATACACCTCAGATAATTAAGAAAACGACAGAGAGGGGAAAGATAATGGCTTTGGTTAAATAAGTATAATTAATGATTTTAATATATTATTAGAGTTACTTATTTAATGGTTTGGTGTTGTTTTTTTGGGAGAACGTGAATGCGAGGGTTGGATTACAAATGGATAGAAGCCTTGGATGCCGTTGTTTATCAAGGCAGTTTTGAACGAGCTGCTGAGCATCTGTTTGTCTCACAATCTGCCATTTCGCAGCGTATTAAACAGCTCGAAAAGTTCTTGGCGCAACCTGTGTTAATTCGAGAGCAGCCACCCAAGCCAACTCCCATTGGAAAAAAACTATTGGGGCTTTA
>NZ_JAWPOX010000025.1:0-74301 GCF_033344475.1 Vibrio sp. 1288 | reverse complement strand
GAGTAGTTTTACAGGCAAAGCCGAAACGGATGATAACCACCTACTGAAGTAGGTGGTTTAGGGCTGAAAACAAAAAAAGGACCGAATTCGGTCCTTTTTGTTTTTCGCATATTGTAAAACAATCCGCTATTTAGAACTCAGTACAGCCGCCGGATTCAACCTTGCGGCACGAGAAGCAGGATACCACGTCGCAAGTAAACTAAGCACTATCGCCGTCACTGACACCAATGCCACATCTGGCCAGTGTAGTTGTGATGGTAAGAAGTCGACGAAGTAAATATCACCCGATAAAAACTGATGACCAATTAAGCTCTCTAACCCTTTAATTAACGGAGTCAGATTTAACGCTACTAAGACACCGATAACACTGCCGACGAGACTACCAAATACACCAGAGAATACACCTTGCCAAACAAAGATCCGTTTGATTAGGCTATCTTTTGCTCCCATTGTTCGCAAAATTGCAATTTCCGCCGCTCGGTCTTTCACTGCCATCATCAACGTAGACACAATATTAAAACATGCCACGCCAATCACCAGTACCATCACCAAGTACATAATGGTGCGCACGAGCTGAATATCGCGATACAAAAAACCAAACTTTTGCTGCCAGCTTTTCAAATACACGTAAACATCAACCATGCTACCAACCTCGCGAACAATAGAAGGCGCATTGAGAACATCGTCCGTTTTTAGTGAAATGCCAGTGACCCCTTCCCCTAACCTCGCGTATTGCTGAGCATCCGCTAATGGTACTAACGCTAGAGAGTGGTCGATTTGGCCATTAAGCGTTAAGAACCCTGACACCTTCACGCGCACACGCTTAGGAGCCTGCACTTTATTTGCGCCGCCTGTTTGCGGAATCATCAACGTAATGTAATCCCCCACGGCGACATTTAGCTCGTTTGCTACACCTCGGCCTAAGATCACTTGCTGCTGACCGGCATAAAAGTTTTGCCAAGCTGCTTGGTCAATAAAATTCGATAAGCTCGACACCGCTTGCGCGAAAGTAGGCTCTACGCCACGAACTTCTATCGCTTTTAGCTTACTGCCTTTTTCTGCCAAACCCGTAAAACGAACATACGGTGCTGCCGCAACAACATGTTCATGTTTTAGAGCTTGATTCATCGTTTTGGTGTAGTCCTGAAGTGGTCCATTAACACCTTCTAACTCGCCGTGTGGGATCACAGACAACACACGCGATTGCAGCTCGCGCTCAAAGCCATTCATTGCAGACAAACCGATAATGATCACAGCAACGCCAACCGCAATACCAATAGTCGAAGAAAGCGATATGAAAGACACCATCTTGTTGCGCTTTTTCGCTCGACTGAAGCGGCCACCAATCATCAAAGCTAAAGAGGTAAACAAAACTAGCCCTCCGCAGATGCTGTATCAGTCACAAAACGATCTACGAGCAAACCATCTTGCATGTGCATTTGACGATCCATTTTTGCTGCCAGCTCTTTGTCATGCGTGACAACCAAAAATGCAATGTTTGACTCTTTATTGAGCTCGCGCATCAAATCATAGATAGACAGTGCCGTATTGTGATCTAAGTTCCCCGTAGGTTCATCAGCCAAGACCAGATCAGGTTTATTCACCAATGCACGCGCAATCGCAACACGCTGACGCTCACCGCCCGATAACTCGGAGGGTCTATGTTGCATCCGATGATTCAAACCAACTTTATCTAACAGCGCTTTAGCCGCCTGTTTTGCATCCGCTACTTTAGCACCGCCAATCATCAGTGGCATCGCCACATTTTCAAGCGCAGTAAAGTCAGCCAATAAGTGATGAAACTGGTATACAAAACCAAGGTGCTTGTTGCGTAATGCCGCCTGTTTGTTCGAGCTCAAAGCTGATAAGTTTTGCCCTAGAAAATCAACTTCACCATGAGTTGCGTCATCTAACGCACCTAAAATATGCAATAAGGTACTTTTTCCCGAACCAGAAGAGCCAACAATAGAAACCAACTCCCCTTTGTCGATATCGAAACTTACGCCTTTCAACACTTCCGTATCTAACGAACCCTCTCGGTAGACTTTACGAATATCACGACATTCTAATAGCTTATTCATAGCGAAGTGCCTCAGCAGGTTTAACAGAAGATGCTCGATAAGAAGGATAAAGCGTAGCAGCAAGGCTAAGAGCAATCGCCAACACCACCACTAAAAGAATTTGCAGTGAATCAATCAAGATGGGTAGATGACCACCAAAGCTGAATAGCGCCACACCAGCAGATTCAAGAATCGCATTTAGATTAAGTGACAAGATCACGCCCGCGGCGCCACCAACAATCGAGCCAATTACACCACTGCTTGCACCTTGCACCATGAAAATGGTCATCACTTGAGATTGAGTCATGCCTTGAGTTTTCAATATTGCGACTTCTGATTGCTTCTCCATTACTACCATGATTAAAGCGGAGATAATATTGAATGCAGCGACACCCACAATTAGACCTAGCATAAGTCCCATCATGTTCTTTTCCATTTTCACCGCTTGGAAAAGCTCACCACGCTGTTCGCGCCAATCACTCCATTGCCACCCATCAGGCATGGGTTGGTCAGCAAAATCCGTCACCATAAATGGGTCAGAGAAAAAGACACGCCAACCAGAAACCGTGTCTTTAGGGAAACGCATCAGCTTAGATGCATCCGTCATGTTCACAATCATTAATTGACCATCAACGTCCGATCCCGTATTGAAAATGCCTGAGACAGTAAAATTTCGCTGGCTAGGAATACGACCAAGTGGGGTAAACTGCGTCGCGTTGGTCACCATCAAGCGCACTTTATCCCCGATTGAGACCTTTAGTGAACGCGCCAAACTGTGACCCAAAAATACATTGTAGTCACCTGCTTGAAGTGACGATAATCGTCCGGCAATCAAATGGTTGCTAATCGGATCGCCTTTCTTAGGTTCAATACCGATGAGGTAACCAGCCGTCAGCTGTGCAGAACTCTGAATAACAGCCTCTCCTCTAACGATAGGTTCCGGCTCGGATTCACTCGACATCGCTTGAACAAATGGAGGGGCAGACTCGGTCATAGGCGTTTTTCCATCGTGTTGCGAAACAACGGCATGAGGTAGCACACCTAAAATGCGTTCTTTTAACTGCGATTCAAACCCGTTCATCACAGAAAGAGCCGTCACCAACGCCATTACACCGATCGTAATACCCGCCGTCGACATATAAGAAACAAATCGGCTGAACCTATCTCCAGAGCGTCCCCGAAGATACCTTAAGCCAATAAACAATGAGATAGGATGATACATATAAGACAAACCAACTGGTTGTTTTGATATAAAGCTTTAGCGGATTATCTTACCTTACTCTTCTCATTAAGAAGACAAGAGAATCGCTAAATTTGTCAACGACATGCAATAAGTCTGTATTTAGGGCAAAAAGTTCAAGGACAAATCGGCTAAACTTGATAACTTCATTCAGTTAGCGATAATCAGTGCCCTATTTCTCTTTGTTTGTTGAGTGAGCAAGGAGCGCTCACTGGCAAAAGGATCGACTATATGACAGAGCAAGAATACTTTACCGTCCATCATAACCTCACCATCAACGTCGAAACGTTGAGTGCGGACTTTGCTTTGCCAGATGAAGAAACATTTGCCTCCGAAATTCCAGCACCATTTATTGTCGCCAGTGAATTTAGTCACTTAGATATGTTGGCAGACAACGCGCGTCTAGAGCTGAAAAACAAAGAGTTAAAGCATGTGATCAACTTGCTTGATACGCAAAACGCGAAACTTAACCTCTTGTTGAGCTTTATGCTTTCACAACAAGATGACGCCTCCATTCGATATCAAACGACGCAGTTTGGTGCTAGTCAACTCAGTTTCCGCTCAGATACAGCGTTAACTACTCAACAACTCGTTCGTGTTAAACTGTTCCTCGATCACCCTGCTGCGGCGATTTACTGTTACGCTCAAGTAGAAGAATGTGATGCTTCAGAGCAAGATTTCATTATCACGCTTAGATACAAGATGCTCCGAGAATCTGATCAAGATTTACTGATAAAGGCGGCACTGTATCAACAACAAAAACTTTTACGTCAGCGCTCGATGGAGCGAGATAAAAAATAATTCCTATGACAAAAGCAACGATTCTTTCCGTCACCAACCCTTCAGAGCGTGGCGACAAAAAACAGCTAGGTAATTTGCCGGGCGCAGCTCTACCTCTAGCCATTGCAGAGCTAGCCAAGCAGCATTCGAGTCACTCGCTACTCGTTGTGCCTGACCCGCAAATCGCTTTAAAGCTTCAGGCAGAGATTGAGCAATTCACCGACCAAACGGTAAGCCTATTCCCCGACTGGGAAACGCTGCCTTACGATAACTTTTCTCCGCATCAAGAAATCATCTCTGAACGTATCGCACGCCTATACCAACTGCCAAGTCAACGTGATGGCATAACCATCGTCCCGGTCAGTACAGTATTGCAACGCCAATCGCCACGTGATTTTCTGTTGCAACACACTTTAATGGTGAAAACTGGTGATCGAATCTCGCTAGAGAAGTTACGTGTACAACTTGAAAATTCAGGCTACCGCCATGTAGATCAAGTATTTGGGCCAGGTGAATATGCAAGTCGTGGGTCTATTCTGGATCTCTTTCCTATGGGCAGCAATGACCCGTACCGCATCGACTTCTTTGATGATGAAATAGATACCATTCGCACGTTTGATCCAGAGAACCAACGCTCTATCGACGATATTCAGCAAATCCAATTGCTGCCTGCACATGAGTTCCCAACCACTAAAGAAGCGATTGAAGATTTCCGTACACGTTGGCGCACCCAGTTCGACGCACGCCGCGAGCCTGAATCAATCTACATGCAAGTGACCAAAGGCACGTGGCCCGCTGGTATTGAGTATTGGCAGCCGCTGTTTTTTGACCATACCGAGACTTTATTTGAATATTTGCCAGAAGACTCTCAAGTCATCACATATGGTGATATCGAATCTGCGGTCGATACTTTCTTAACCGATGTCGAATATCGATACGACCAGAAAAAAGTTGATCCGCTGCGTCCTCTTTTGACTCCTGAACAGCTTTGGTTGAAAAAAGACGAACTTTTCAGTCAACTAAAACAGCTCCCTATCGCTCAATTGAGCCTAGATAAAGTGGTTAGGCGTGCCGGTCGTCAAAACCTACCCGTACAATCGTTAGCCGAGCTTGGCGTTCAGCAACAAAATAAAGAGCCGCTCTCGCGCCTTCGTCAGTTTAGTGAGCAATTCAGCGGCAAAATCGTTTTCTCGGTAGAGTCAGAAGGTCGTCGTGAAGCACTAACGGAGCTGTTGCAAGGCATCAAAGTTCGGCCAGTCGTACATGGCTCACTTTACCAAGCTCTAGACTCAGGTGATCGATTCAGCTTGATCTTAGGCGCAGCAGAGCATGGTTTCATTCACGAAGAGCTGAACTTCGCTCTGATCTGTGAAAGTGATCTACTCGGTGACCGTGTTATCCAGCGACGCCGCAAAGATAAAAAAGCCGTCAACAGTGACACCGTTATTCGCCACCTTGCGGAGTTAAAACCCGGTCAACCTGTGGTTCATATTGATCACGGTATTGGTCGCTACATCGGTTTACAAACACTTGAAGCCGGTGGCATGAAAACGGAATACGTCACCCTTGAGTATCAAAACGATGCCAAGCTCTACGTGCCAGTTTCATCACTGAATCTTATCAGCCGTTATTCTGGCGGCGCTGAAGAGAGTGCGCCACTGCATAAATTAGGTGGTGAAGCGTGGGCAAAAGCACGTCGTAAAGCGGCAGAAAAAGTGCGTGATGTCGCAGCAGAATTGCTGGATGTGTATGCTAAACGAGAATTAAAACCTGGCTTCAAATTTGAGCTAGATCGTGGGCAATACGCAACATTTAAAGCAACATTCCCGTTTGAAGAAACAGATGACCAAGCGATGGCCATCAATGCCGTATTGTCAGACATGTGCCAGGCAAAAGCGATGGATCGCTTAGTGTGTGGTGACGTGGGCTTTGGTAAAACGGAAGTCGCTATGCGCGCAGCATTTGTCGCAACGGATAACAGTAAACAGGTCGCCGTACTCGTACCAACAACCTTGCTTGCTCAGCAGCATTTCGAAAACTTCCGTGACCGTTTTGCCAACTTACCAATCCGAGTTGAAGTACTGTCTCGTTTTAAATCTGCCAAAGAACAAAAAGTCATTCTGCAAGACGTTGCCGATGGTAAAGTAGACATTGTCGTTGGTACGCATAAGCTGCTTTCGAGCGACATTAAATTCAAAGATTTAGGTTTGTTGATCGTTGATGAGGAACACCGCTTCGGGGTTCGTCAAAAAGAAAAAGTCAAAGCAATGCGTGCGGATGTGGACATTCTTACCCTCACCGCAACACCAATTCCACGCACACTGAATATGGCAATGAGTGGCATGCGAGACCTGTCGATCATCGCGACACCTCCTGCACGCCGTTTAGCCATTAAAACCTTTGTTCGACAAAAAGAAGAGCCAGTGGTCCGTGAAGCGGTACTGCGTGAAATTATGCGTGGTGGTCAGGTTTACTTCCTGCACAATCAGGTTGAAACCATTGAAAAAACGGCAGAAGACTTACAGAAACTCATCCCAGAGGCACGTATTACCGTGGCTCATGGTCAAATGCGCGAGCGCGAACTTGAGCGAATCATGAATGACTTCTACCATCAGCGCTTTAATGTGTTGGTGTGTACAACCATCATCGAAACCGGTATCGACGTACCAACGGCGAATACCATAATCATGGATCGTGCGGACAATCTTGGCTTGGCGCAGTTGCATCAATTACGTGGCCGTGTTGGACGTTCGCACCATCAAGCCTATGCTTACTTATTAACGCCACATCCAAAAGCCATGACCAAAGATGCCATCAAGCGTCTTGATGCGATTGCTTCACTGGAAGACTTAGGTGCTGGCTTTACGTTAGCAACCCACGATTTAGAAATCCGTGGTGCTGGTGAGCTGCTTGGTGATGAGCAAAGTGGGCAAATTCAATCCGTTGGTTTTACACTTTATATGGAAATGCTGGAACAAGCAGTGCAAGCATTAAAAGAAGGCAAGGAGCCGTCTTTGGATGAGCTGCTTCGTGAGCAAACTGAAGTGGAAATGCGAATCCCAGCGCTCTTACCAGATGGTTACATTCCGGATGTAAACACACGACTGTCGATGTACAAACGCATTGCGAGTGTCACAAGCAGTGATGAACTATCAGAGCTAAAAGTGGAACTGATTGATCGCTTTGGTTTGCTTCCAGACGCAACAAAGAACTTACTTGCCGTCTCAGAATTGAAAATTTCGGCTGGTAGTTTAAAAGCGAAAAAGATAGAAGCCCATGATAAAGGTGGATTTATCGAGTTTTACCCTGATGCTGACATAAATCCAGCGTATTTAGTTAAACTGCTGCAATCACAGCCGCAAAAATTTGCAATGGAAGGTCCAACTAAGTTCAAGTTTAGCGTACCATTGGTGGACCGACGTAAACGCATTCAGTTTGTTCAAGACTTACTGAATGATTTTAAACAGAATTTATTACCAACGAGCTAATAGTCGAATGAGAATACTGATCCCGTTATTGCTTCTATGTGTCTCAATGCCCTCTTGGGCACAGCGCCAATTTGATATTGAAGTGATCATTTTCAAGCGAGCAGTCGACGCTGAAAGCACAACAGAATCTTGGCCGAATCAACTGCCAAAAATCGATATGGAAAATGTCGGTAGCCTAGAGAGTGAATCCTACCGCCGCTCTAAAGGCGTGACACTTTTGCCAAGTTCTTCTTTCCGTCTCAACGCGCAAGAAGCGGCACTAAATAATCATGCCGGCTTTAAAGTGCTTAAACACGTAGCCTGGCGTCAAGGTGACCGAGGTAAATCTAGCGCCCCAATTTTCCGCATCGTTGGCGGGCGAGATTTCTCTGATTCTTATCAAGCAGATGGCCGCCCAATCAATGGCAATCAAACATTTTCCAGCGACGGTTACAGTGAAGAGACGGTCAATGGTCCTTTATATGAACTAGATGGTCGATTCCAAATATACGTACAGCATTACCTCTTCGCCGAAACAACACTAGATCTCCGCGAACCAAGTGTTAGAGAGGTGCGTTTTGAACCAACCTCAACTGAGCAATTGGCGGATGACTTAGGTGAAGTCGATGGTAACGTCCAAGTCGGTAACTTGGCAGAAATATCGCCGACAGTAACCGAAGAGAAATTCCTGAAGAGTTATCGAATGGATCAAAAACGTCGTATGCGTAGCAGCGAGACTCATTACCTAGATAACCCGTTGATGGGTATGATCATTCAAGTTCGTCGGGTTCGATAAGCACGAGCGGTTCGACAAAGCGCAGCAAAGCTGCGCTTTGTTTTTATCTGCTATACCTCAGTTATTCCTAACCAACGCAGAGCAAGGAAAATAGCTGCGTTCAAGTATAAATAGACAGCTTTCAATTTACTTACACTCAACATGGAAGTCGTATTAGTTCATGAGTCCAGACTTTGAAATCATTGCGCCCCGCTTAGCGCTCAAGCTCATCCCTGCTGAAGAAGCACATTCACTACAACGATTACTTGCAGAATCCCCTTCGCTGCACCAATGGCTTGACTGGTGTGATAAAAACGTCACATTGAAAACCGCGCAGGACTTTCTGTTGGCAACCCGTCTTAACTGGGTCAAAACTGAGGCTTTTGGTTTCGGTATCTATGAGCGGCAAAGTAACACTTTGGTTGGAATGGCAGCGGTTAATGAGTTATATCATACGTTTAATATGGCGAGTATTGGTTACTGGGTTGCCGACCGCTATCAACGGCAAGGCTATGCCCAAGAAGCCGTTAAAGCCTTAGCAGAATTCTGCTTCGCAAAGCTAAGTTTAACTCGACTAGAGATTGTTTGTGACCCCGACAACGAAGCTAGCCAAGCCTTAATTGAGTCCGTCGGTGCACAAAAAGAAGCCATCGCCAGAAACCGGTTTATTTTTCAGGGTAAGCCTAAAGATGGCGTTGTGTTCTCACTTTTACCGACAGATCTAACATAAACAAAAAGCCACCGACTTGTGGTGGCTTCTGCATTTTTTAAGATACAACACATCCACACAGAGTGGATTTAAAACCTTAGTGCAGCTTAAGGTTTGGACGCAGCACGCGATTAATGCGGCCGACGAGCATCATCAGACCGGTTTTGAATACACCGTGCAACGCCATTAGGTGCATGCGATACAATGAGATGTAAACGACACGAGCAATACGGCCTTCTACCATCATCGACCCTTTAGTTAGGTTCCCCATCAGACTACCAACGGTTGAGAAGCGACTTAGAGACACTAATGAACCGTGATCTTTATATACATAGTCTTTCAACTCGCGCCCGTTGATCTTCGCGACGATGTTACTAAATGCCTGGCTTGCCATTTGGTGTGCAGCTTGAGCGCGTGGCGGCACGAACGAACCGTCAGACTGGGTGCATTGTGCTAAGTCACCAATAACAAAGATGTCATCATCTCGTGTTGTCTGTAGTGTGTTTTTCACTACAAGCTGATTGATACGGTTCGTTTCTAAGCCAGCGATATCTTTAATAAAGTCTGGAGCTTTGATACCCGCAGCCCAAACCATGATTTGAGCTGGGATCTTCTCACCATCTTTTGTAGTAAGGCCATCTTTTTCAGCTTTAGTCACCATAGTGGCGGTGCGCACGTTTACGCCCAACTTCACCAACTCTTGATGAGCAGCAGAAGAAATACGTGGAGGTAACGCTGGTAAAATACGCTCACCTGCTTCAATCAGATTGACGTTCAACTTGCTAGAATCAAGATCACCGAAGCCATAAGTGCGCAGCTCTTTAACAGCATTATGTAACTCAGCTGATAGTTCAACGCCAGTTGCACCAGCACCAACAATCGCAATATCGACCGTACCGTTACCGTTTTTCGCGTGCAGCTTTAGGAACTCGTTGTTCATTTCTGTACGGAAACGGTGTGCTTGCTCAGGGCTGTCTAGGAAAATACAGTTTTCACGAACGCCAGGCGTGTTGAAGTCGTTTGATGTCGAGCCAATCGCCATCACTAGAATGTCGTATTCTAGCTCACGGCTTGGCATAAGAAGTTCACCGTGTTCGTCTTTAAGCTCACTTAAGATGATCACTTTACGTTCACGGTCGATGTCTTGAAGGCTACCCATTTGGAAGTCGAAGCTGTGGTTTTTTGCATGAGCTCGATAGCTCAGTGCATCTACTCCTTCGTCCAAAGAACCTGTAGCAACCTCATGCAATAATGGCTTCCACAAGTGGCTCGCTTTTCGATCGACTAGCGTAATTTGCGCACGGTTTTTGCGACCTAGAGTTCGACCAAGCTTAGTTGCCAACTCAAGACCACCTGCACCGCCGCCTACAACGATAATGCGTGTCACAATGATTTTCCTCTACAAAAATGAATATATGGGGTTCAGCTCGATGCATGACTCACAAACATTTGTGGCATCCATCCAACCGATGAATTCTTGGTTCTTAGAGGTGTCTCAATTACTTGGATTAAAAAACTGCCACTCACCTTGATTCTTTATCTATCAATGACTTGTCAGGGTTTGGCATGTTTATCTGGTACGCATACGACGCCAGAATTTTTTGGGCAAGTTTATTACTCGCTCTCAATTTTTTTTGATATTTATCAAATTATTTTAGTCCGGTTCATTATATAGAGACCAACTTTGAAGGCAACCAAAATCCGTGTAACGAGTACGGATTGACTACTTTTCGACTACTCTACAACAAGGTGTTCGTGCTACATAGGAGGGAAGTAAGAAAACGGTAAGGAGAACACAATATTCAAAGCGTTAAACCAAGAAAATGTGCCTTTCAAAGAGACAGTGGCTCGGCATACTCAAGAGAAGGAATCGCAGCAAAGCAGCCGATAAAAACGCCGCTTTACTGTCTACACTCAACATTAATAAGTATTTTTAAATGCCTTTATCGCTTGTAAATGATGAGAGATTTTTTTGAACTTATGAGACTGAGTTTCATCCCAAATGATTTGATAGTGTTTTTCTAGCTCAGCTGCCGTTTTCGAATTGTCATGCACTTCATCATCTTTAGAGAGAATCACTAAGCAGTGAGCTTGATTTTTCGCTCGGAACTGATCAACACATTTTGTTGCGATATCTTCGTACTCTTCTGGACGATCGATTCGACCAGCCATCGTTTTTTCTGGGTGCAAGTTCGGGTTGAACATCACTTGCTTGATACCGCATAGAAAACCAATTCGCTCAGACCAGTAACCACCTAAACCAACCCCGCAGATTAACGGGTTTGGGTCATCAGATTGATCGATAACTTTAGACACTTCTTTTAACAAGTGTTGCATGTCGTGCTTTGGGTGAAGGGTGCTGTAATTGATAAAACGAACGTCGTCGTCGATAAATTGCAGTTGAAGAACTTTTTCGTGGTTACCCGGGCTTGTACTGTCAAAGCCGTGTAAGTAAATAATCATGTGTACCTCTCCCTGTGTGTATCTGGTACTTTTATTAAAACTACCACTATTTCCTTACTGTTAAAGGGGAAAATATCACGAGTTCTCAAAACAGTGATCTTCCATACACAATGAGCCTTTCAACTCATACGCACTGTTTAAGTATTGTTCATCTCCCCACAATTTATAGGCAAGTAGATACCAGAGCATCGCCATCACCAAGGTTCTTGGTTGCCAAGCTTTTACACCTCTCAGCCAAAGAGACACATCTTCGACACCTCGAATTTGGCAATACTGCTTTACCGCTTCTTCCACAGGCGAATTCGCGACCTGAATAGTTAAGGTCAAATCAAGCCTAGGGTCAGCAATCCCGGCATACTCCCAATCAATGACTTTCACCCCATTCTCTCCTCGCACTAGGTTGTAACACCCCAGATCGAAGTGACATAGGGCCAGCGGAACAGGTGCAACGTTCGGTTCCGTGCGCCACTTCATGTACAAAGCCTCAAACTCCGTACCCACATACTGACCATCAAGCTCAAGCCAATAATGATCGATGCGAGAAATATATGAAAATGGAACCAAAGGAATTGCGCTTATCGGATATTGATGAATCTTCGCCGCAATGGATAATAAATCGCTTAGTGCTAAGCCTGACTCCGTCAGTGCCTCTCCTTCTATCCATTCCACCAGCAACCCTTGCTCATGAATAAAAACTGGCTTGGGGCCAATTTCCAATGAAGAGACTGCATTCAGCACTTGATATTCACTGTGACGAGAAATTGAAAAAGCCTTGCAGACATGACTGGTCGGTCGCCAGATGTATGCAAGGCCTTGAGAAGATTCCAACCGCCAACAGCGGTTGGTGAGCCCCCCGGTAACAGTTTGTACTTTTACCGGAGGCTCCGTAAAGAAGCCATCGAGAGCATTAAGACTCGGATCTAACTGTTTTGCTTGTTGCCAAGAAAACCATGCCATTGATGACTTCTCCACCCTGTTCGATTAAAGACCGAATAGGCTCTTAGATTGCGCTTTACGAATTTCAGTTTCATCCGCCCACTCAATCAAACCTGTTTCTAGGTCCATTAGGCGCATGGTCATCTTGTAGTATACATCTTTATCGCTACCTGCATTTTTCACAATGCTAGATAGGTTGCCGTAAAGCATGTATTGAGCACCAACCATTTTACCAAATTGGATAGCTGTGCTTTGGTTAACAAGCTCATCCGTGTTTTGGAAGTTAAGTTGTTCACGCACAGACTCAACACGATCCATATCAACAAAACGGAACTTACCTGAGTTCAACATCTTAGTAGAGATCGTGTCAGTAATGGATTCAGTGTCAATATGTTCACTGGTTTTGTTCTTAATTCGCTCAACAAAAACGATAGGACGTTGGTCACGAGTAATTGCTGCTACAGAGCCCGACATCATCATGCTATCCACCATTTCAGCCGCGATTTTTTGTAAATCTGTTGAGCCAAAATCGATAGTCGTGGTTTCTGTTGCTTGCGCATCGCCGTAAGAGACTTTGTTAGAACAGCCACCTAAAATGACGGCAAGACCTAAAAGAGCAATAATACTTTTTTTCATGAGAGTTCCTTAGTTTTTCAATACCAGCGCATCGTTAGCGCGGCAGCTTCGGCAGAGCCGTTAAGATTAATCGTCTTGTGCTTCTCTAATTTGCACACGGAATTTTGTGCCATTTGGATTCACAGTAACTTCAGATAACGTGACTTGCTCAAATCCTCGCACAATCATTTTTCGCCACGGACCAGGTTTGGTATTCACTTCTAAACCATTGTTGTCATACCAATAAAATCGGTAAAGAATGTGCTGATCACCTTTGTAATTGCTACTCAGCTGCACGACTCCTCGTGGGCGATCATCAACGTAAGTGGTGGTGATGTTGTCAACTAATAAGCGACTACCTAAAACGTTATCATTAAAAAATACTTTTTGCGTTTGGCCATCAATTCGAATACCAGCCGTGTTTTCGGCGCATCCAACTAAACCAATAGCCATTGCTAAACAAACAAGCCATGCTTTCATTACAGTCTCCCTAGCTGTTTATGCCACACGGTTGAGTGTGCTCCCTGACGAGATACCCATACCAATGTAGTCTGCTGTGCAGGCACTTCAAACTGATAGGTTTGATCACCCAAGTTTAAACTTTGTGTTCCCGGTTTCACGATTTTTGAAGCCGTTTTCACTTGCGCTGGCAATGTTTGCCAACTTCTTGTATCTGGCTGTTCGGTCAATGTGTTCCATACATTGAAAAGTATGTTGCCCACATCATCGCCTTTTTTCGCCGCCTCTTTTCGGATTCGATCTTTTGCCCAAACACGAAGAGCTTGACGGATCACTATTGTAGTAAGACGTTCATTAAGATCGTTTTGCGCCATCGCATTAACATCAGTCAGCGTACTGGAAGGCAATACCTGACCATTTAAAACAACATCGCTAAAACGTTGAGCACCTCGGTTCTGATAATAAGGAAGCGCCAACGAATAAATCGCGCCATTATCGCGACTGTCGTAAATTGGTAAATCAATACGCCACCCTTTCATCGCCTCAACAACACCCTGCTCATCAATAACGATGACTCGCCCTTGTGACTGAGTTAATCCAGAAGGTGCTTTACCATACCGCTTCTCTAGCATGCGCAAGTCTTCACGCATGCCCAGCTTCTTAGCAGCGTATAAGGTGCTTTCCACAACTTGCTTGTTGTCTGGCATTACAGCGAGTGCTCGTCGGTAATCAACATAAGCACTGTTTAAGTCTCGCGACGCTTCATATAACAAGCCAGAAAGATAGAACAGATAACCATTTTGTACCGCGCTTAGTTTTTTACCAGCATCAGGGTAGTTCGCTAACACACTGCCTAAATTGGCAGACATGCCTTGCTTGTTAAGGTCTTTCTCTGCTGCTTTTAGCTCTTTTTCACGCGCCTTTCTTGCCGCTTCCTGAACTTGATTAGCTCGACGCACTTCAACTAGTGCTCCTTCTAAATCGTTTTTCTGTAAGTAATTTAGTCCTAGATACAGGTGCAAAAAGCCAAGTTCGTAATCGGCGGGATGATAGTCTTGGAGATTGTCGTTCACTGCGAGAGAGCCGACGCTCGTTGCCGTGTCTGACACAGATATCGTCGCTCGATCTTGTTGAACACGTACGGCACGATCGCTGCTTTCTAGCGCATTCAAACTTGTTGGGTAATCTTCAGCAAGAAAAGAGATGCGACCTTTTTCAAAATTGCCAAGTATCTCGCCACCCACTTCACTTGATTGAAGTTGTTTTGCTTTGGCATATTCCCCTGCAACAACGGCTTGATAAACTTCTTGATTCTGGTTGCTGTAATGACTAAACAGATTGCCCGCAGATAAATTCGCGCAGCCAGAGGCCATTAAAGCCCAGCTCATCAGCCCTAACAGCTTTACACCTAGTTTCACATTTATCTCCACAAATGTGTCATTCGACAGGAAAAAGAAGTGGGTGAATCGCCACCCACTTTTAAAAGCTTAGCTCAATACCATTGGACCTAGAGGGCGGCCGCCTAGTAGGTGCATGTGAATATGGTAAACCTCTTGGCCACCATGTGGATTACAATTAACGATCAGGCGATAGCCGTCTTCAGCAATACCTTCTTCTTTCGCCAACTTTCTAGCAACAGTGAACAAACGCCCCATCATTGCTTCATCTTCAGCTTCTACATCATTCGTTGTTGGGATCAGTTTATTCGGAATAATGAGAATATGGCTTGGTGTGCGAGGGTTAATGTCGCGAAACGCAGTCACCAAATCATCTTGATAAAGGATATCGGCAGGGATTTCCTTGCGAATAATTTTACTAAAGATCGTTTCTTCCGCCATGAGGACTCCATTTTATAAACGTAATTAGACCCCAATTAGTATGCGCCAACCAAAAGCGGAGCTCAATAAAAACAGTGTTCACTTAACATTATTAATCAAATGCTAATTAACGAAGCTTTTTTTGTCGTGTGCGTCATAAAATGCGCATCACAAACTGAATACAATCCAATGAATTTTGTTACTTTTTTAAGACAATTATTATTTTTATACCCAAGTAAATTCAAAAATACTTGGGTAGCTTGTCTATTTTTGGGAGAGGAAGCTCACTTATGCGAGGTTCAGTTATTAAAAGGATGTATGCCGGCTTTGCACTGATCATCATCCTATTTGCCGTCACAATTGCCATTATGATGGGAGGAATGAGTGATATTCACGGAAAATTTGGCACGGTTTCTAAATCATCCCTACCGTTGGTATCGTTATCTAATCAAACCAGTGTTGAGCTGCTTTCTGCCGACAAATCATTTAAAGACTTCCTGACGACAGAGAATAAACAACGCATGGATGAAATGCGTCAGGAATTTGCTAGATCTCAACAGCGCTTCGAATCCACATTGGCTCAACTGAAAACCGCAAGCCAAATCTACCCTTCTCTTGCCGAACCGTTTTCACAGTTAAAAACGTTAGAGCAGAGCTATTTTACAGAAGCTCTAGAGGCCATGGACAACTACGAAGCAATGTTTGCGGCTCAAGAAGAAGTGCAAAAATCCTCACGCCGCTTCCAAAAACTGAATACCGAACTGTCGGTTGGTCTTAAAGAATATGTGGCAGATCAAACTAGCATTTCTGTCAAAGTCATGGCAAAGAGCTACTTTATCAAGTTAAAAGATGCCGAAGTGATTACTTCTGATGCCCTCGCCAGTTCCAACCCTGAGTTTGTTACGCAAGCCGTGGCTAAAAACCGCAAAGCAGTAACGCACTTGAATTACGCATTCCGCGGGTTGGTGACTCAGCTTCCTGAGCTAGAAAAAGCATTTGGCGAATCTGTAGAGCAATTTACTCGCGACGTTGGTATGCGTGGCGGTGTGCTAGACCAACATAATAATTACCTCAATGCTCGCGCCGCTTTGTATAACAATATCGCCAACCTAGCAAATAAAGTGGATTCAACCATGGCGATTCTTGAGCAATTCACGACAACCGCAACAGATAAGCTCAATGAATCATTGGCAGATGCAGGTGACATATATTCGGCGGGTGTAACGAAAGCCATCATCATTGGCGTTATTGTCGTTTTACTCGCGACAGCGATTGGCTACCACATCGCACAAAGCGTTCGCGAACCGTTGACTCGTATTCTAAAAGTGTTAGAAGGCCTGACTGAAGGTGATATGACACAGCGTATCGATATTCGCTATAACAACGAATTCAGCCGTGTGAGTGGACACATTAACTCACTCGCCGACAACCTTCACGAGATCTTGGTGAAACTCAACGAAGCGTCAGAAAACCTATCGTCAACCGCGACAACCAACGAACGCACCTCTTCGCAAGCACAAATTAAATTGAGCTCTCAACGCGAACAAACAGCAAACGTCGCTACCGCGATGACAGAAATGTCTCATTCAGTGCAGGAAGTCGCGCAAAGTGCGCAAGGCTCGTTAGAAATGGTGCAACGCGTCGAATCTGCCTCTGAAGAAGGTAGAAATGTTATGAGCAGTAATATCTCAACCATTAATCAACTAGAAACACGTTTGAACGAATCGGTCTCCGCAGTTTCTGAGCTACAAAAAATGAGTGGTCAAATTGGGTCTATCCTTGATGTGATCCGCAACATTGCGGAGCAAACCAACCTACTGGCATTGAACGCGGCAATTGAAGCGGCTCGCGCTGGTGAACAAGGTCGCGGCTTCGCGGTAGTGGCAGATGAAGTACGAGTACTCGCATCAAGAACGACTCAATCAACCACTGAAATTGAATCCATGATCAGTAATCTGCAATCTAGCTCGCAATCGGCGAACCAAGTCATACAAAGCTGTATGAGCGATATGGAGATGTCGGTTGAGCAAGCATCAAAAGCGAACAGCTCAATGGAAGAGATCCAGGCGCTAATCATCGAAATCAGCCAAATGAGTACGCACATTTCACAAGCAGCAGCAGAGCAAAGTGAAACATCAACAGACATTGCTCGCAGCATTGAAGATATTAACAGCATCGCCGATGAAAGTTTCCGAGCCATGTCGAGTATCGCACAAACCAGTGAATCACTGACCCACTTGGCTCATCAGCAAAATGAATTGGTCCACCGCTTTAAGTTATAAATACTTTATAATTAAGAGCATTAATTAGTGCAATCAACTGTATAAGGGCGACTTTTTGTTAAGTCGCCCTTGTTTTTTGTCGGCCATGTCTACATATGATTAATAAGGCCAGCTCATCCCCTTGCACAACTCTTTTCGAGCGGCCTCATAAAAAGGAAAATCTATGGCTGTTCATGTTGGTATTATCGACCAAGACCCAGTGAGATTGGTCACTCCTCTATTAGATAATCGTACGCTAAGCACACATATCGTCTTCATCGGAGACAAGAGCCAGTTAGATATATTTGACCGACTGAGTGCCGTTTTAGATCAACGAGAAATTACTTCTGAATTTTTTGAAATTCCATCCGCTGTTAATACATCTCTGATCAAACAAGCAATTCAAAAACTGGCAAAAGACCTCCATGAACGCGGCGAAGATGTAAAATTGAACGCGAGCTGTGGTCTTCGTCATCGCTTGTTGTCGGTGTACGAAGTTTTCCGTACCTATCGCTGGCCAATTTTTGTGGTTGAGCCTAGTAGCGATAAGCTTTGTTGGTTATACCCTGATGGCAAAGAAGATACCCAAGTCGAAGATCACATTACGATTGCAGATTACCTCACTATCTTTGGTGCACGCGGCGAGTTTCACCACGTTGATTTACCACCTCTTCTTGATAAAAAATTGTATGAACTTGGTGAACGATGGGCCTCAAATGCGCTTGAACTTGGGCCAGGTCTAGCAACACTTAACTACCTTGCAACCACATGCCGCAAAGAACAAAAGCTTGATGTCGAGCTCTCCGAAAAACAGCAGGGCTACCGTGAGCTCAACATGTTGCTTTCAGATTTAGTAGAAGCAGAAATCGCCACCTATGAAAATGGCGTTTTAACGTTTGCAGATGAAGATGCTCGACGCTTTTCAAACGGTGAGTGGTTAGAAACTTTGGTTCACAGCACCGTGAAGCAAATCCAAGACACCATGCCGACGATTCAAGATCGATCGTTAAATGTTCAGGTTTATCGTAAACTTGGTGAAAGTGAAGTACGCAATGAGTTAGATGTCGCAACAGTTGTAAACAACAAGCTGCACATCATCGAGTGCAAAACCAAAGGCATGAGAGATGACGGCGACGATACTTTATATAAGTTAGAATCGCTTCGCGATCTATTAGGTGGCTTACAAGCGCGCGCAATGTTGGTGAGCTTCCGTCCTCTTCGTCACAATGACATTACTCGTGCTGAAGACTTAGGGCTAGCCCTGATTGGCCCTGATGAGCTTAAAGATTTAAGAACGCACTTAACGGCTTGGTTTAAAGACGCGGGCGGTTCAGACGAGATATAGTGCCATTAAGAAAAGCTAAAATTCACAACGATAAAAAGCAGCATTAATGCTGCTTTTTTTATACCTAAATTTTAGCTGTACGCATTTCTATAAGTAGAAAAAAACCAGAGGTTAGCCTCTGGTTTTTTCTGTTTGCTTAAATGCCAACTATAGAGGCTTAAAGCATTTTACGCGCTGCTTCTACAACCACTTTAATTGAACGCGCTTCCGTTTCTTTCAGAGTTGAATGATCTGGAATCTCTTTTTGTGTACGGTTGATGATAACACCAGCCACACAACCCGCTTTTAAACCAGAGCTCGCACACATTGTTAGCAGTGTTGCAGACTCCATCTCGAAGTTAAGTACGCCCATGTCTTGCCATTCTTGCATAGAGCCTTGGAAACGCTTAACAACACGACCAGAGAACGTATCGTAACGTTCTTGACCAGGGTAGAACGTGTCGCTTGATGCAGTCACACCCATGTGAACTGTAGCGCCAGACTCTTCTACCGCTGCTTTCATTGCGGTTGCTACTTCAAAGTCAGCAACTGCTGGGAATTCCATAGGAGCAAAGTGTAGGCTCGCACCGTCAAGACGAACTGACCCCGTCGTTACGATCATGTCACCCACGTTTACATGCGGTTGAATTGCACCCGTTGTACCAACACGTAGGAAAGTGCGAACACCAAGCTGTGCCAATTCCTCAACTGCGATAGAGGTAGAAGGACCACCAATACCTGTAGAACAAACCACAACAGGTTTACCGTCTAGCTCTGCACGGTATAGCGTGTATTCACGATGGCTTGCTAGAAATACTGGATTTTCCATTTGTTCTGCGATTTTTTGAACACGCGCTGGGTCACCAGGAATGATCGCTAGAGTCGCACCATTAAGATCAGCTTCAGTAACACCTAAATGGAATACAGCTTGAGACATAAGTCGCTCCTTATTGTGGCTTATTTTATGAACAATAAGCTCATTAATCAGTTATTGGGTACAGATGCACTGTAGCGAACCTTTCACCAACATAGAGTGATCACAATCACAATGATAAAATGTAATGAAAATGAAATTTCAAACAAAACTGGTATTGATCACACTTTAAGGGGCATTAGATCATTTTGTTGCATAGCAATGCGTGATTTCAAGGACGAGAAAAACGTCTGATCGCATCAGGTGAATACGGTTAAAAAAAGCCCGATACACGAATGCCTCGGGCTATTAATGAGTGGGATCAATGGTTAGGTCAGTTATTTGATCTGCTTGGACTCAAAACGAAGTAATCTCAACGCATTCAATGTCACCAGTGCTGTTGCACCACTGTCGGCTAATACAGCAACCCACAACCCAGTAACACCAAGTAAACTTGTCACTAAGAATACACCTTTCAAACCTAGCGCTAACGCGACATTCTGACGAATGTTACTTAGCGTCGCGCGCGACAGTTCTATCATGGCAGGTAGCTCAATCAAACGGTTGTGTGTTAACGCCGCATCAGCAGTCTCGAGCGCAACATCCGTACCGCCTCCCATCGCAATGCCGATACTCGAAGCTTTCATGGCTGGAGCATCATTGATACCGTCTCCCACCATCGCAACGGTATGTTGTTGTGATAGCTTCTCGACGTAATGCACCTTGTCTGCAGGTAACAAACTCGCTTTATAATCCAAGCCTATTCTATTTGCCATTGCTTCTGCACTTCTCGGGTTGTCACCCGTTAGCATCACCGACGTGACCCCAAGTTCCTTCAACATTGCGATGGCTTGCTGGGCATCTGAGCGCAATGTATCTTGCCATGCGATCACGCCAATGACCTCGTCATCGTAACGAACAATGACAACCGTTTTACCTTGTTGTTCCAACGTAACTACTTGCTCTATGGCTTCTTGAGAAAGTGGAAAGTCTGCCTTTGAAGGCGTGACCACTTGGACCATTTTTCCATCGACGTAACCAGTGACACCAGAGCCTACTTGCGCGGTTTTATCCAACGCTTCAGGAATAGTAAGCCCCTGCTCTTGCACTTTGGTAACTAAAGAAACCGCTAGAGGATGACTTGAACCAACCTCGATTGACGCAGTTAGGCTAAGTAACTTGTCTTCATCCATATCAAAAGCAAAGACATCAGTCACTTCTGGTTTACCTTGCGTCAGTGTCCCAGTTTTATCAAATGCGACAGACTCAACCTTGCCAAGCAACTCAAGCGCCGCACCACCTTTGATCAATGCGCCCCGCTTAGCAGCTGCCGCCAAGCCAGAAGTGATCGCCGCAGGCGTTGAAATTACTAATGCACATGGACAAGCAATCAACAGCAGGGCGAGTCCTCGATAGATCCACGTTTCCCACGGTTGGGCAAATAGTAATGGCGGCGTAACGATAACCATCAGAGACACCAGCATCATTAGCGGCGTATACCAACGGCTAAATTTATCAAGAAAGCGTTCTAATGGTGCCTTACGGGATTCTGCTTCTTCAATCAAATGAAGAATTCGGTCTATCGCATTCTCGCCCTGACGGGAAGTCACCTGTAAGCGAACCACTTTATCGACAACCACAGCCCCGGCCATCACTTTGCCACCGGTTTGATGTTCAACGGGAACAGATTCTCCCGTTAACGCACTTTCGTCAAAACTCGCAAGCGCATCTTGCAAAACACCGTCGGCAGGCAAACGACCTCCGGGTGCGACTTCTATGATATCCCCTGGTTTAAGCTGAGCAGCTGGTACTTCTTTACGTTCACCATCAATAATTAAAATTGAATTTTCTGGGACTAAGTCCATTAACGCCTGGACACCGCTTCGCGCGCGAGATGATGCATATGCTTCTAACTTTTCACCAATAAGGAAAAGCAATAACACCATTGCGGCTTCGGCGGTTTCACCTAAATATAAAGCGCCGAGCGCCGCTACACTCATTAACGTTTCAATCGCAAAAGGCGTACCGCTACGCGCCAACTTAAATGCTTTGAGCGCGATTGGGTATAAACCAAGTAAACACGTCAAAGTGAATAACCAAGCGCTTATTTGAGGGTCGATCTTAGAAATTACTGCCGCAGTAGCCATTGCACCAGCAATCGAGAGAATTTGGATGTTGTCTCTTATGACGCCAAGCCAGCCTTTCTTTGTAGTGCTTGGTTTTGGAGCATCCAGTGAAGAGAGCGGGAAACCCGTTTTTTGGGCTGTCTGCTCTATCGTAGCTATCAGCTCTAGACCATCAAAATCGACGACCAGTTTTTCTGTTGCAAACAAAACCTTGGCTTGGCTGACGCCTTGTAAAGACGTAATGGCTTTCTCAAGCTTTTGCGCACAAGATGGGCAATCCATACCTGACACAAGCCAAGCGTTCCGAACGGAGGAATTACTCTCCCTTGTGGGATCGTCTTCCTCGCCTGTGTCAACGCTGCAGCCTCCTCCACTACAGCAAGAGCTTTCAGAAACATCAACACTGGCCTGAGAGATATTGAGCGAAGATTTTACTGGCGCACAGCATGACTCGCTTGCACCAAGCGGCACCGCAGTTTTGATTTTGCTAGATTGGCAACCTTGATGTTTTGTACACATAATTTTTTCCTTATTGGTATCGGTGATTTACCTATTGCTAAGGATAAACCTTAGAGTAAGCTCCAAGGTCAAGATAAATTTGTACAGTTCGGCGATATAAAATAAAAAAGACGCCGAAGCGTCTTTCCAAACCAGTTTAAAAGCAATATTCCGTAAAGTTTAAACAGAGAGGTTAAACGGGATGCTTAAAACACTCATTTAATGTCATTCCTATGGCACGCAGCACGTCTCTTCTTGTGATAACACCAACCAACTTACCTTTGCCATCCACCACTGGATACATTTTCGGCTTTCCAACTTTCATCATGTCAGCCAGTTCAATTACTGACATTTCTGGAGAAACAGATAAGACATCATCATGCATACACTCTTGTACCGTATGTGTATCTTGGCAGTGATAACTTGCTTTCACCAACTTATCTAATAAGTCTTGCTCCGATAAAAACCCAACCACTTTTTCATTTTCATCAATGACAGGGCCACCTAGTGTGACACTTTGCATTACTTTGTTTAAAGCTGCCGAAAGTGACATATCTTTCGTGAAAGTCACCGCTTGCAACGTCATGTAATCTTTTACTTTTAATGAATGCATTCTTATCTCCTTAAGGGCATTTTATTGCGGCCTTTAGATAAGTGTCGCCTAATTTCCTGATTTTACTAAATGGAAAGGAGTAATTTTATTTATAGGCACAGCCTATTGAACTAAAACAAAATTAACTCACCGAACAACATTCACTGTATTTCGTTAAACGCAAGATTCAGCCAGGCTGATTTTTCTAGGCAAAATACAACAAAGCCAGTCAATTGACTGGCTTTGTTATTATGTAATTGTTGCGTTAGCAATGTTGGCGGCGCATGTTGTCTAAAATAATGCCAGTCGCCATCGCGACATTCAGTGATTCGGCACCGCCAAACGCCGGAATCGTGATCTTATCTGTCACGAATTTTGCTGCGGCTTCACGCACACCATGAGATTCGCTGCCCATCAACAAAATACCTTCAGCAGCGAAATCCGTTTTATGAACGCTCTCTCCTTCCAAAAACGCGCCATATACTGGCAATTTGGCGTGTTCCAAGTAACTTGGCAAATCCACCAAACTCACTTGTACGCGGCCAAAGCTGCCCATGGTCGCACTGATCGTTTTAGGATTATAAGGATCAGCACAATCTGTACTCGCAATAATGTGCTTGATGCCATACCAGTCTGCAACACGAATAATCGTACCTAGATTACCAGGGTCGGATACACCATCTAGCGCAATCATCAAGCCTTTCGCTTGAGGCTCTTTTACACTCGGAATTTCAACCACAGCAATGGCCGCATTATTGCTCACAAGCGTGCTCGCTTTGGTCAATTCATCAAGCGATGCTTCAACACAATCAAAACGATTTAGCGTACCAGCATTTTGTTCGAGAAATGCCGCTGTTGCAAAAACCTGCTTCACCTTCAATGAACTACTTGCTAGCTCTAGTACGTTCTTTTCACCCTGAACTAGGAATAAGCCATGCGCTTTACGCTGTTTCTTTTGACCTAAAGCACGAAGCAGTTTTAATTGGTTTTTTGAAATCATTAAAGTATCCCAGGTGAAAATGGTTATTCGGCGAGCGTACCCTAAACAATCTTCACGACAGTTCGGTATCAAGCGGATGAGATTATAAATTATACCTAAATAACCTCAAGAAGCTTGATCATCAGAAGACGTTGAACACCAAGCGTAGCCAAAATAAAAGAAGGCTCAAAAACGAAAAAAGCCCTGCGATAACGCAGGGCTTTCAAAAGTGATGCCTGCAATATATGATCGCATATCACGAACATGATTTCAAATAGTTACAAAACAACTTGCAGCAAAAGTTCGCATAAAATTGCATCAAAAGTCTGCATATTTGACCAACGACTTAAAGGCAACGTTGTAAAATTACCACATTCCTATCAGTCCCTCGAGAAACATATGGTCCTTGGGTCGACAATGTTTTTATTGAGCGATTATGGCGAAGTCTGAAACTTAAAAGCTTACAGCACGCCCCATAAAGTGGAACTTGAAATCGGGCACTACATCGTGTTTTATAATGAGGAGCTTAATCATCAGGAACTCAATAACCTCATCCCTGATAAAGTCTACTTTGGCAGACAGAGATTTGCTGCTGAGCAGGATCAATCGCCTAAGGTATTGGCTTATGTGTCCAATCATTAGGCTCCACTTTTCTAATCTGTTCATAAAAATAAATTTTGTGTATGCGTAAAGATAATTTATACACCTTTGATAGCTGGCCTGTAGGTACACCAGAACGCTTAATACATGGCTATTGGGAGTTGGGCATGATGAGGTTTCACACATTTGCTAGTGAATGCGGTAAAGAGCTTCAAGATACGTACAACCGCACTAACCATGGACTAGGTGCTAATGTTGTGTACATAGACCTAACGTCAATGGGAGATGGGTATCGATACAAGTCAGAAATCTTAGATATTATTCGAAGTCATCAGCAAACATGGGTGTGGTTCGTAGGCTGTAGGGCGCTTTTGGAGGACTCATTGGCGGGTTGGTTACGCTCTGTTTTAACGACATACGACCTAGACCACGTTCGAGTTGCTTTTGTGCTTGATAGCCGTGAGCAGTTCAACCATATCTTTCAGGATTATTCAGCTCCGTTCTATCAATCGACCACAGCTCTAGATTTCTCAAAGAACAGCTAGGCTTACCCTTAGTAACTATTAAATGTTTACTCCACTCTTTAGCTAGTTCGTATAAACCCTGCCCAAAATGATCCAATCTAAGTGACCGCAACGTAGCTTTTACGCTAATACCATCGCTAAATCTAACTTTTATTGTTTATTTTTCGGTCGGGTGACAGTTCAAACAAGTAAGTAGTTGATAGACTTGGGGCAAAGGCAAGTTAGCGCTAGTCGTCCTAGCACGTTTCTGGACAAAACCTTGTCAGTTACATTACTAAATTAGAACGTAACGGATTAGCTCACGTATGGAGAGGTAACGCTCCACTGAAAATAAAAACGGCTAGCGAGAATAACTCAAACTAGCCGTTTATTTTATGTTCACGTTATTAAAAACCTAAGATAGAACGCTTGTTCTTCTTTAGGTGTTTTAGGTACGGGTCTTCCTTAGCATCATAGCTCTTTAAGTGATCTATTCCTGCAAGTAATCCATACTCCTCTTCTGCCTGCTTAAGGGCTTTTTGAATGATCGAATCTTTAGAATGTAGACTGACTTTTGTCTTTGCAACTCTTGGTCGACCTATTTCCTCAACTGTAAAATATCGTCTAGCTTTGGTGAGCTCTCGAATCTGAACCCCAATGTCTTGGTGCTTCACTATATATGAGTTTGGTGTACTGTTTTCCACAACAGCTGCGATGTTGCATGCAACAGACTGCAGATCGTTTAACTGCTTTTCCCGGTGCGCGTTAATCAAACTCTCTAACGCCTTTTTTCTCTCTATAGTTCTGCGTCTCTTTGCCGATTTCAGCTTCGCATTAGAGTCATAAGATTTGCTGGAGTTAGATGTTGATGGCGCATCATCTTCCTTATATGCGTCATATAATTTTTTTGCGCCATACGCTAATGGTATAACCGCCAACCATAAAGCCATTGTTTTGCACCCTTTAAACTTGAAAGAGGGTCCTGCAATGAACACAGGCCCCTCTTGTAATGATTAAGCCGTCTTAGATTCAAACTTTCCAGTTAGTAAGTCACGAATCTCAACTAGAGCTTCAACAGAACGCTTTAATTCATCAATGTCATAGTCTGTAGCTGCATCTTCCTTCAGCTTATTGATGTACTCTTCGGTTTGTTCTACCAGTTCATCTAGACCAGCCTGAATTGCAGTCTCAGTATTGTTCCAGAACTTAGCAATGCAATCTTCAATTTGGTCCCAAACGTTTTCCTTTTTGATTGCTTCAGCAACCTTTTTAGCGAGGCTTTTCTGCCATGAACTACCCATTAAACGATAAACCATATATCCAATCGCAGCTGCAATGGCAATACCGATAGTGATCGGGCCACCAAGAGCCGCCACGAACGATGTAACTGAGGTTACGCTACTGGCAAGTCCTAACGAAACAAGTACACCCGCAGCTTTACCAACTAGGATGTAAGCCCCTAAGTTGCTTGCAATCGTAGATACATATAGTGCCATTGCACCTAGACTTCCTAGTCCGGCCATACCACCAACAAATGCTGCGCGGGAGTTAAATTCAGAAACATCGATATCAAGCCCCCCAATTTCTGAGTCAATAGAAGCCTTTGTCATTTTAGGAGCTGCTTCTTGCCATCGCACCAGAAGGGCGTCCACCTCATTTGAGACAACTTTACCGCTAGATTTTAGGTTACTCTCAAGTTTAGAGGTGATCAGTTGGCTGAAATAATTGCCAATTTCTGTTTGAGCTTCTTTCTTGTCATCATAAGTTTCGGTAATAAGCGTTTCCAAACCTTCCGCAGATGAATTGTACTGATAGAAGGTCTTCATATCAGAAAGATCTTTTTTCTTACGGTCAGCACAAGATGCAATAAGTTCCTCGAAATCGGCCTTTATTTTAGAAGCCTGCTTACGAAATCGCGCATCCTGTTCATTGACCTCATTTACACGGTCAACACTTGATTGCTCTTTGTCTTTCAATGATTCAATAGCAACCGCTAGAACCTTATCTGCTTGAGAGTAAATATTCTTGATATTTTGCTCTACGATAGCAGCATGATTCTCATTCAGGTAATCTGCCATTTCATCGACTTGACGGATAAGCGATGTACGATATAGCTCATTCTCTCGCCAGAACGGTTGTGTACGAGCAGTCAGTTCCTGAGGTTCTGGTGCTTCATCGATATAACCATCTTCTATCCAATGATTGAAAATTAGCTTATCTAGCTGCTTTTTCACGCGTTTAAACGTCACTTTACCAACCATAGAAACATCATCAGCATTTAGATCGCTATGACAGTGCGATTGGACGAATAATAGATGCTTCAGAGGATTATTTTTATCAACTGGTGGGCGCTGACGGATGATATTTGCTGCAAAGCCCAAATCACTTTCCTTAAAGAAACCAGCGTGCATAGACAAGAATACAACACCATCAGCTAGCTCTACACCACCAAGCGCTTTTTCTGTGTCGCTGTCGTCTTCACTGTTTAGATCCCCAGGAGTATCCATCAACCACACTTTTTTGAGGATAGGCGCATCCATGAACACGATTGCTATGTACGCATCGTTCTCAAATGATTCATCATAATTGTGTACGCCTAAACGGTCTAGAATATCGGTACCGCCTTGCTCTATCAGGTACTTATTGACCAGTTCTTGAGAATGAATCATGTATGGCTTAAAACCTTTACGGAAGATTGCCACTTGGCCATTGATTATGGATGGTTGATCATCCGTGTGCATCAACAGGTTTACCACGCAGGTAGCAGGAGTGAACTTTTCTTTTAGTACCTTCCCATCCGTTAACGTGTTGAACATTGTGGTTTTGCCTGAGTCATAGTGTCCAAAACCACCAATGATAGGCTTTCCATTTAGAGATTTTAGAAGCTCTTCGAACTTTTCAAACTTGTCTCCAAGTTCAATCGAATCAATGTAGCTTCTCTCTTTAGCGATTTTAGCAATAGCGGATTTTGTATCGGTAATCTTATCTAAGGCCTGTGCTACTTTTGTTGCAACTTCAGTTGTAGTGATAATAGACATGGAAATATCTTCCTTTTTGTAAGTTATTTGGTTTAGGAATTCATAGAAGCGACTTGGTTCCATACCTATTGCGTTCAGGTAACCAGCCATTTTTATCGCATCTGCTTTCAGTGGTTGCTTTTCAATTCGGGAAACGGCCCTTTGATCAAGAGTTCTTCCCATACCATAGATATCAGAACGTGCTGCAACATCTTCCTGAGAAAGACCTGCTTCAGTTCTAGAACCAATGAGGAATTCTATAAGTTGTTTGTTGATGTTTTCGTTGCTCATACTCTGTACCTGCTAATCAGCAAAGCGTTATTGCTTGCAGATTTTAAGACGTTTTTGTCTAGAACAAGGTCAATATAGAGCCCCAAATAAGAACTGTCAATAGATTAGACCATTTTGTCTATGTAAAATGCACATTATCAGTAAGGCATTAAAATTTAGTGACTTATAACTCTGATCACTTTTTCTTATCTGATAAAAAACTCATTAATTGGGTAGATAGCCCTTGTCATAGAGCAATCTGAATAGTCACCAGTATCGTAGCCACTTTTAGCATTACCCAAAATAGGCCAATTTATGACAAAAGAAATGAGTCCTGATTCTTGTGCTAGAAAGGATTTGGGGCACAGGCTTTTCAGGAGAAAAGCCTGTAACAGCTTCTATCTGTCAGCAGTCTGTTTTCTCAGACAACCTCAGAGCGTCTTCTAGCTCAACGCCAAGGTATCGAATTGTGTTATCAAGCTTCGAGTGTCCAAGTAAGATCTGTACAGCCCTGATGTTTTTCGTTCTGGCATAGATTAAAGTGGCTTTGGTGCGGCGCATGGAATGAGTCCCGTAATAGTCAGCATTCAGTCCCAGTTTTGCAGCCCAGTTCCTGATAATTGTACGATAGAATGAGTAGCTGATAGGTTGCCCAGTGCGTCGGCTACTCGGGAATAGAAAACTGCTTGCCTCTAGAGATGCTGCAAAAATCCATCGGCTAATACTTTGCTGTGTTCTCTGAGTAATCTCATAATGGACATCGGTGCCAGTTTTTTGCTGGACGCACTGAACCCTTTCATAGATAACTCCTCGCGAAGAAACATCGTAAACGTGTAGCTTTAGCAAATCACTCGCTCTTAACTTGCTATCTATAGCTAGGTTCAGTAGTGCGAGCTGCATCAGATCATTTTCAATCTCTAGCCTAGTTCTAATCCGCCAGATCTCTTCAAGCTTAAATGGCCTTTTGATGCCACTGCATTTTCCAGATGATAACTTTCTCATGATGACCTCCTCTCAGTGTTTTTGGTCAACATGAAGTTTGGCTGTCACATTTTGTAGGGTTCAGGAAGATCTGAAACGTCGGTGGACACTTTCGAGTTTAAAAGTGCCGACTGTAACAGTTCTGGACAGAACCTTCTTAGAGTAACCACTTAAATTAGAGAAATATGGATAACTTTTTGTATCATAAAATCGCGTCGTAAAGTGCCCAGTCTAATTGGAACAGAACACTTTAATATCTGAACAACTATCCAGACAGTGGGGGCCACGATCTTACTATTTAATAGGACAGGTTCAACAACAGTATCAAATTGATGATATGGTACACTTGTGGTTCTCACTTTCTAAACATATTCTTGGCACCATCGTTCCACTGTCAAAATCATAAACAATCACCTTAGGGTGATGTACATCATATGCTTGTCCAATAAACACTGATGCAGCGTTTGATGCACAAGGAAACAAATGGATAGTTTGTGCGCCATACTCTGATTTGAGGACATGAAACATTGACTGAAGAACAGAAGTAAAAGCCTTTCCGTCATCTGGATGCGATACGGCACCATTGCCCATAAACTGTTCCTTCGCGCGAATTGTAATCATTTGGGCACCTGTTTTCTCACAAACTGAATTAGAAGCTTGAACTAAGCTTTCTGGTTCAGCCGTCAAGGAAATATTTATTACAAAATCAGTTCCTTTTTCTAAATCATCAAACCCAACCACTTCATAAAACTCACCGACAGGATCTATTGCAGGCCATGACCAACTACCAGATTCTCTAAATCTAAGCATCGGAGTAACCGCATTCTTGTTCCCTATTTTTGCGCCGAAGCCAATAAGCGCTGAAGTTGGTCCAAAACCAAACAACGCAGCATTAAATCCAAACTCTTTGGTTTGTTGGATAATCTTATCGGCGGAAGCCTGAATAATATTCGGCATTAGAGCCCAAAATACGTCTGGTGATTCAACTAAAAGCTCTTCATTATGACTTAATATGTTGATCTGCTGGTGCATCCTTCTTTTAATTCTAGAAAGACTGTTGGCAACTTGCAGGTATGAAGGGGGAGAAACTGTTTGAGAATTTACAGGCCACAATACAGCGTAAACAGGGATTGGTTGGTATTTCAAGCCATCCAATAAACTATTTGCAATAAGACCGAATTCCTTCCTCATCGCAGACAGTGTCGATGCAGGATAGTCACTAGCGGCAACCTTATCAATTAACCGATGGTGTTTATCACATAAAAGCAACACATTGTTCGGATCATTTGACAGTTTTTCTGATAACTCGGTAATCCCTCTTGCGCCTTGTTCAGACGAAGCAACATTGTGAGCCAAGTATGCATAGTTACCTGACGTACCTGAAACCTCATCGTAATCAAGCTTTTCACCGCACCCCGTAAACATGCAACGGCCAAAACTATCCCGCCAAACTGTCTCCTTTGTGCCTTTTGTGAAGTCTGGACCACGGCCCGTTTTTTTCCTTTTTCCTTCAAAACGAGTGAACAACGATTCTAACTCATCTAGCGTTAGCTCATCGCTCTGTGCCTCCGCTTTCCCCCAGATACTCGCTATACTATGTAAATGAGTTAAATCATCGCGCGTTATTGCATAACCTTGAAGACATCTGTAAGTAACTGTTTCAGATTCAGCAGATAAGGTATTTACACAAGACTTAATCAGATTCGGCTCAAGGCAAAGGCGCATTGTGGCGCTTAATTCTTCGTTTAACATTAGCAAAATGATGGTATTCCTATCACCTTCGTCAGTTAAAATCCCTACACGGTTCCAACTGACCAAGTTTTGCAGATTGTCGAAGTACTGATCAAAAGTATCCATCGAATCTATTGGTGAGCTTGCCGCCTGATTACAGAATTGATCCGCCTTGTTACCCATCAATGTTCCTCTTTGCTATTTCTAAATTACCGTTAATGTTAATGTAAACATTTACTTGCTCATTACCCACTATTGCAAACACAAGTTGCCTGTCAGGGTTCCGCAACGTACATTGAGCCCAGTCATTCAAATCAATAATTGAGGGTTCTGGTACACATTGTGGGTGCGTATGCCAAGTTCCAATATAACCCAGCTCACCATTTGATTGTTCAAATGCTTTGTCTATTGCCTGTTGATGAAATGGGTCTCTCATCACAAACCTTGATCGCTGGCTAATATCTTTTTTCTTTGGTGTTGTACACCTGTCGATCCAAATCTTGCATTCACCTTCAGCTCGTGAACCAATCAACGCCCCAAACTGTTCCTTATCCTTCCGTTTGATTTGGCGGTGTTCCAGCCAACATTCATAGACCTGCTTGTTGACTCGCAGTTCGACGCTTGAACCGACAAACAAGACATCTTCATCAGTTACAGACATCACAATCCTCATGAATCAAAGGCTTAACCTGCAAAGAGTCACTAAATTGATAGAACCTATTAGTCAGCGATACTTCATGAGCTACTGCATCATGTTCACTGCCTTTCCAGCTAACTTTTGAACTGGCAGTAATCTTCCCTTCCAGGTATTTGATAGCCAAATCGCTCGCAATTAAAGCCGTTTGCGCAGAGCAAATAGCGCTATAGGAAATAAACTGCTCACCACAGCCTGCCATGTTAATAGTGACATCTTGGTTTGGCTCGATGAAGTTAAGGTTAGAGTTAAGCCCTCTGGTCAACGTATCAGGACAAACATAGGCGCAAAGTAAGCAACCAGTGCTATCTGGTATATCTAGTACAGCATGCCCACCTACGCCAAAACCTTCAAGCCAAGTGTTAATGACCGGAACTTTTATGCCATTTTCCAAAAGATACTCTTTAAAAAGTCGCTCATGAGTCGGGCTACCAATGGCTATAACAATCAAATCATAAGAGCTAATTAACTGAGAGTTTCTGAGTTCCAGCAGTTTCTTTTTCGAAGGAACAGCTTTGGACCATAAGAACTGGCGTGCTAGGTGGTAACTGAGGCCATAAGATTTCTCTAGATTCAAATACTCCTCGGGCAAGATATGCCGGTATAAGTTATCTATCTGATAAATATCATTGTCATATATATCTAGGTTTTGAATCCCGGCCGCAGAAAGCTTGTGTGCTATCTCGCTCCCAACAGATCCAGCTCCAATCAAGGCAACCTTGCTTGTCGCTAGATCTAAATTTGCACCACCTCTTGGCAGCACAGCTTCTTTATTGAAAAGCCTTATAGGAACAGCCTTAACCTTCCAGTGTCTTAACTGAGCTTCAGTTAACGGCAGAGATTGCTTTTTACCTTTTTTGCTTTTGAAATATAAGCAAAACCAGACCGTTCCTGATGGTACTTGAGCATTGAAAACAATCCAGTACTCATGAGTCTTCCACCTCCCATAATTCTCACGTAACTTTTTCAGAAGGTCAGGTTCTTGCTTCAACAAGACTGCTAAGTACCAAGTTGTAAGCTGCTCTTTTTCTAACGGTGCTGGCTCCATTTCAGTTAGAGGCAAAACTACAGCTTTACCAGCAAGATTTCTTCCCGAACTATCCTGCCAGTAAACTTTCGCCGCAGCTGCTAGATCAGTATTTTCAGATTGCGCCAAATAGTAAGACCTAACGCCAAACTTAACATTTTTTACAGGCTTATAAACATCTATCTCTTCCAGTGCCCCGCTATCATTGGTAAGAAGTACGGGTCTTTCATCAAAATCACAAACATTTAACCAGCAAGACTTGAACTCTCGTAACAGCTCTTTCCGGTTCCAGTCGGGATCAGTAACCGCTCTATCCAAAATACCTATGTGGCGATTAAGAGATTCCTCAATCGCCAGCAATGGCATATTGAAATTTACTGAAACAGAATCCTTATCATTGACGCAGATACTGCCATACTCAACATCAGCAATTTTGAAAATTAGAACATGCGCCAAATGCCCTACATCGCGCGGATTTATAAGAAGAAAAACAGGTAAACCAGTGATCTCTGATGTTAGGAAGTGTATCAGATCTATTTTTTTTTCTTCAATTTCAAGGCTGACTGCAATAGCGCCAATCCCATTAAAGTCCAGTGCTTTGCAATCAAAGCCTTTACGGCTTAAATGCTCGACAATTTGCTCAGATGCTACCATTAAGCCCCCTGTGATGTGCCCGAGGCTCCGGCTGTGGCGTATGCAGCCTTTTTAACATTGGATGAACTACTAGGTACTTCAAAATCATTGCCAAACACTTGGTTCAGTATCTTGCACTGCTTAACCAAATCTGTTTCATCAATAGCTTTATCTAACTTATCTCTTAACGACTTCAGCTTGTTATAGAACTGAGTGCCGGTATTTAGACTGCTACCATCAAAGATATCTCTCCATGGTGATTTCGGTAAATGAACCCGTACCTTATAAAGATCGTCACCTTGATAACTAAAATAACCACCACTCAACATGGCATCTACTGTGTTTCTAAGTGCAACTAAATCGTTAGCTTTATCACTATCATCCAAGCTTGGCGAGAATTGCTCTTTTGCCATCACTGTTAAGCCGATGGAAAACACTTTCTTAGCAACATCTGTACTAAATTTGTTATCTCTCCAGCGCTTTAGGTACCTAACAATACGCTTATATTGCCCAAGCTTTTTACTCGCTGAACCAAGGTAGGCTGAAGAGTCATTTATCCAGTCCTTTAGCCCTTTAGGATCCGAGTCAGACCATTCCCTATTGCCTTCGCTAGAGTTCTTTTTGCCTACAGCTAACTCATACTCACCGTATTGCTCCCGATAAACCGGGATATCGATATGTAGATTTTTACTAGCGTAGTCGGCGGTTACACATGGCTTTTTAATCTTTGCGTTTTTGAAGCCTCGGTCCTCCAGGACCTTCAGAACGATTTTTTTAACTTTGATAGGGTCATCTGGTGAACCATCAAAAGCAATCACTATAGCTCTATCAATGTCGAAATCTTCACACGGATTCTTGACCCCTGTACCTATTGACATAGATCCTTGAAGAAAGTCTTCTATCACTGGGTAGCCTTCGTCCTTCAAAGTACTTTTAATAGTCTTTAAGATGCTGTCATCCTTTTCACGAGCATCTTTGTACTCGCTATCTTCACGGCTTATCTTAATCTTATCGTGAAACTTGATAAATTTTGCTTGAATGCTCATAGGACCCCTCGATCTTTCGAATGTGATAGCACTATATGTAGTAACCCGCCATTGGATAAAACACAACATATCGTATTCAAATTATCTTTACAAGTTAAGTCAACCACACTTACCTATTGATAGAAAACACAAATAAACCGCAATATAAGTAAACACTTACTGTATATGACGACTAAATCGAGACATTCCTAGAACCACCTTAGATTAATTGGTTTCACATCCCTTCCAAAACACCGTAGTTTATTGATCGCTCAATGCAATTGTCTTGGCGTGATCGATGGCATTAGAAAAAGTAGGTCAAACCGCCTCACTGTGGTTTGTGAGGTTAAGCGTGCTAGCACGGAAAGGGGCAGAAACGTCCTAGCTGTAATTTTACTAGCACAAAATGTAATGAATAAAGTCGGTTATAAACAAACAAAAAACCACCAAGTCTAAACTTGATGGTTTTGCTTCTAACTGCTTGTTCAGCAGGTCGGTTGTTTTCTTCCTGACCTATTCTTAGCTGCCTATGCGGCAGGACACTAATAATGATGTTTCGAGTGTATTTACTAGTTATTTTTAGCTGCCTATGCGGCAGGACACTGTACAATATAGTCTCTAACCATCTGATTCTGCGTGCTTAAAGTCACAATTCATCAAAATGCCCTTTTTCTTCGTACTTTTGTAAGTGCTTGTTTTTATTTCTCTAAAAACAGCTTTAGAAAAAGGGTCAAAAATGTAACTCAGGTACCGTGCCTTTTCTTTCTTGATTGGTGGCTAAACCATAGCTATTAAAGTTTGCTGCACCGCGCTCACCGACAAACTCCTTTTGCACAAACAAAATATAATCTTCTCCAGATGAACCGCTGGAGATTGGTATTCGATGGAAGCTATCGACGACACGCTCTTCATTAGTGACTGGTAATGATGTTCCAGCATCAAGTAGTTCGGCTCTCGCCATGCTACGTTTGATTCGACGTTTCTTGGAACCCAGAAAGCTTTTCCCAATCGTTTGGTTACGGGTAAACCTCACCTCTAAAGCATTGTCTGGAACCTCACATACACTGGAGACCTCAAATAAACCTTCATTTACCATCAAAGAATAATAGGGCTGAAAAGAGAGTCCTATCATCATCTCTTTATCGTCGGCAACAAAGGCTATGGTTTGACCAACCGTAACATCACTCCAGTCGGGGAAGCTCACGCCTATTTTATTCATGGCTTGTCGGTTATTGACCATAAACAGATGCATTTGAGATATACAACGCCCTGCTAACAGCTCATAGTCGGCTTGAACAGGGGTATAACGTATACAGAAGTAGTAACGCTTCGTCATAGTCATCCTTACTTCGCTTTGGAACAATTGAAGAGCCCACCCTTGATCAAGACCGACATAATAAAGTGCACGTCATTTGGGATGCTCTGAGAAGCTGTCATTGTCTCAATCCAATTCTCTGTATTTCTGACTAACTGGTAAAAGTCATTTCCATAGGAAACATGTCGCCTTGCTATAACGTACTCTCGGTCAGCTCCATACTCATTCACTCTTAATGGCTTATCTGCTTCTTCATGCCACCAATCGTCAATCGATTGCAACGCTGCACCAATTTTCTGACCATGAAAAGCAGCAGTTTCTTTTCCGTTCAATAATTCTACGGTAGCTAACTGCTTAGTAGGAGCACCATCTTCTCGATCATCCAAGAACTCTTGGCTTGGGTAAACCTCATCCCCCCAACCAACTCCAATTTTAGCTTTGACATCCATGTAGAAATATTCGGTCGGGTCAGATAGGGCTCGCATCAAATAAGCTGTAAGTTTTTCTAGGCATTCTGCTGAAGCTTCATCCCAATGACCATACCAAGAAAGCCTTGTTGCGTTTTCTACAATCAAGGTTTGTGAATCACTGGTGGTCACTTCTATCGACAATGTTCGACACTCTCTGTTTCTCCAAAGCCAAGTACCAAGCAGAATGTTTTTCGCATATCGATGAGCGAGCTCCTGATACCCATTGAGTTCTTCATATGTTTTAGCGAGTAACGAAAGTTTAGAGCGCACTTCATCATCACTACAGGTATCCGGAGTTAGAGAGTTGGCTCGAATTCGAAGGGAGAATGCACAGTAGATATCGTCAACACCAGGTTTTACATAGCACTCTTCGATGAACTGAGGGTTGGAGTGGGCTAAATCTTGCGGAGCAACATTCTTTTCTGCGAACTTACTACCTTTATATGCTTCTGCATAACCACCTTTTGGTGCACGCAACCTAGTTCTATCAATTTCAAGGGGGCACATCTCACCACTTTTAGATAGATAGTAAAAATATGCTTTGCCAGCAGAGAGTGATCGAACGTAGTTCAGCTGAGTGCAAAGTTCCATAAACGATTAATCCCTATAGTTTTTTATAAGAATAGTTTCGCTACTGCATTCTATCGACCAAAAGGCATGGTTTAAAAAGTGATCTCTTCCACTAAAACGTACTTCTATCGGATTCACTTTCTTAGCTAACCCTATCGCATTCTCTGCATAGGCGTGACAATCGGTTATTGAGTTGCACCGTTTAGTTGGACGTTCTAACAAATGGTAGCCAATAGAAACTGGCAAATTATCAGCATCTTTAGTCACCAAACGCTCTAGGTCATCAAAGTTACTCGGCTGGCTCTCACTTGGGTATAACCATCGCCCGTATGCTGGTAACCCTTTTATGACATGGAAAAGCTCGCTTCGGCTGGTAAATGTCCTGAGCCACTCAATCTGCGTCGATAGCTGCGGTTGGTATAATGCCCCTCCGGCGAAAGCAACGGGAAGAGCCGTTTTAAGCGCGGCCTTAAAATCTGAAATACGGCTATCACTATGAACTCTGATAACTAAGTCTATTTCTAGGTCCGCCAATCGTTCACTACGAATGGTAGGTCGTTTCGCGTTTGAAGCCGTTCTAACTTTGGCGACTGAGCTGGGTTCGGTAAGCTTCGCTGTCAGTTGAATGTTCTCGCTTCGGACATAAAAAGAGAAACTCGAAAACTCAAACAGGGAGTCACAATTAACTAACTTATTAAACTCTCTTTGGTAGCGATGCATAAAACCCCAAACAGCCGTCATAGAGGGTGCACCGCACAAGTAAGGGCTGCTCATCGCCACAGCATCTTGCACTCTCATTGATGACAAATAGATATACTGCTCGCCCGTTACCTTATCTTCATTACCATTTTGTTTACTGATTTGTTCGAGGATCCAAACAATTTGGGCTTTAACGACCTGCATAAGCTTAGGGTGATAGGCAAACTTGGCGGCATACTTATTATTTTGAAACGTGAGATGTAAGCCGCGATTAAACGCACTAGCTAAAGAGCCTAGGTCCGATGCTGGTAGCTCCAAAAAGGCCTGAGCTAAAGTGTCATCATGTTCCAATTGCTGTTGATTAGGGTCAGCATCAACTATATCTCTTAACTCAATTAAAGGAAGCATCCAAAGGGTTATCTGCTTTCGCAATATCTTACTTCTAACCTTACGAGCACTCTCCCTCTGCTTCTGTGTTTTTGATGGTTCTGAACCAATTAGATGACTTAAAACCTGACAAATTTTGGCATTAGTTACCTGATAGTCATCAAAGTAGTGACCACTCTTTTTGCGACTTTCAGGTAACGTCCCACCCTGCGCTGGTTTAACGTCTAGCGGGTAGTTTAGGATTTTCATATGCCCACCTAAACTGCCACATAGGTTCCCGATACTTGCAGAGTTTGGCAGTGACGAAGACACAAAGCGAAGCTTACTTTCTCGACTTCTCGCTCTCACTTCTAACTCGCTCTGAATAGCATGGCTAACCACTGGAGTCACCGAAACATAATCATCCCCCCACGGAAACCGTAGTTGCTTGCTGTAAGGACTGACGCTATCGGGAAAATGATTATCAAGGAGCTGTTCTTCAATTGTATGTTTTAAGCGAGCAAGTGACTTAGCACTTAAACCAAATTCTTTGAGCAACTCAATCCAAACAGGGCTTTCTTGCTGTATGAGTGAAAAAATACATACGGCCTGTGATAGCCAACTAAAAGGATTCAATAGCCACAATGTATGACGATACACCGCAGAGTTATGCGCCCACCCCAAGCGTTGCTCTAATACTGCGCTTGAAATAAATGCCTCGGTTGTCGTAAGAGGCTGCGCAACTATCCGCTGATCTTTAACTCGGCAGTCTGGAAACTTGAGATTATGAGTGTGGAACCATTTGATCTCGTCAAGGGATACGTCTAGGTTCTCAGCCGCTTTTAAATGCCTTTTAGCGCGGGTAATATCCAACCAATCCGAGCATCTATCTGATTGATGGCTTGAACTGAGATTGAGCAAGATCGTTAACGCCTCTTTTTCAAACCCTTCAACACAAACATCTTCCGCATAGGGCATGAACATCTTCTTTAAAGCAGACTGCTTTACTGTCTCGTCTTCAATTGCTAATAAGTCACTTAATTTCGTCATAATTACCACTCAGGTAGATACACACTTAAACCATCACTTTCAGAGCTCATTCGAGTCAGCTTTGTTTCGATGACACTTCGTAAAGTAAACGCCGATTCATGACTCGCAATCTTTGTATGCATTCTTGGCCTGATAGCGGCTTTGATCTCACCAAACTCATACAAGCGATATACCTCATCTGTTGTACAAGAAAGCAATGTAGAAGCTTCTAAGGGGCTGAGCAGTACATCACCGATATTTCCTTTGGCGCTTGAGGGCACTGTTGACATTAGCTTTGTAAAGTAAGCTAACACCTGTGCAAGCACGATATTGTGACTCAACTGCCGACTGGGTAACTGGCGACAATCTTTAAGCAGAGCACCAAAAGCTTCATTGAAAAACATCTTGTTCCAATTTTTTATTCGAACGTGCTCTGCCTTCTCTTTCAAAGCACCGAGGTCTTGCCACAATGACGTTGGCCAAGCGCCGCAGTATTCGATGAATGACTCAAAACTGAGGTCATCGATATTGCCATAACGATTTACATACCAAAATAAAAAGCCATAACGCTCGGATAACGTCATTTCAGCTTTCAATAATCCCAAGGGTTTTGATTCATTTCCTAACCACTGAGCGACCAATACCTCAGCCTCTGGCGCATCCTCTACTGGCGAGTTTCGGAGTTCATAACCGCATTCACACTGACTAATAGTCTCGGTACTTTGGTATTCAAATCTCGATTTACACTCAGGGCAGTGATGAATCAGTTTACAACCATGATGTTCACAGGCTTGGTGAGAGATAAATTGCCACTGCTGGCGAATATAGGGTGCTTCGTTAATACACAGAGGGCAAATAGGCGTGAAGCGTTTGCGAAGAAAAGCATAAGGGTAATCAGAACCGAATCTATGTATAGCTTTGTATTGAGGTGAGAATTGAGCTTTTGAATGTGATAGCGCTAGGCGCAGTACACCAAAGTTGTTGAGCTTTAATTGGTTCTCAAGGTGGATAAGAACCCGCACCCGCATTTGGCTTGTGGTTTGAGCGTGGTAGATATTGACTCGGTTGAGCTCTAAGGGGAAAGCACCAGCAATCGCTTCATGCTGATCCAACGTGTCAAACCAGATGTCTTCAGCAAAATGAGAAAATCGCTCATAACCTTGCTCTTGCGATAAGCGCAGCAAGAAGCTTTCGAGCGATTCGTCAGCGTAAAATTGAATGTCCTTATTCACATGCCACCACTAAAACTTAGAATATCTAAGTTTTAGTGTGATAACAATCTACAAAAAGGCCAAAAAACAAACTCTCTTTTAATATTATTATTTGCGTAAGATCTCGTTTCCAATACTAATTAGTCTTTATGACTCAAGACAATTAGATCTAAAATAGGTTGAATATACAACTTTTGATCTACCGCGCTTGATTTGTCAAAGTGCTCTAAATGAAAACCAACATGTTTAATTAGAGTTTCGTACCAAGAGCTATCTTTGAGGTTCCCCTCAACTTCTACAATCTGCTCAAAACAAAACATCATTCTCGCTACATACCACACATACTGATCATATTTAGGGTCGTCTTCTGAGGTAGCTTTATAGCCCCTAGCAAAATCTGGATTCTCCATCGCTAGCTGCAGATATGTTTGATAAGCAGTATCAGCGACAGATTTTTTCGCAATCTCTTTGTTTTCTTGAATGGTCTTAGTTGCAACGCAAATAGCCCAAATAGCAACACCAGCACTTATTAAAGGAGAAAAAATTGTAGCTAGCTTAACTAATGTATCCATAAAACCTCTTAATGTTTTCGAGCAAAGCCAGCAGGCTGCGCTTTTGTTTCTTTATATTCTTTTACCTTTCGTCTAAATGCAGCAAGGTCAATATCAGCGGTGCTAATCGCTATCTGATTTGCCCCATGAGTGTGCGAAATCAACTTATGGTAACTCTCTTTATAAGGCGCCTGCATTGTAGAGCCACCATATTCGCCAGTATTAGCAATAACAATGTGCTGATACATATGCCACTGAAGCGCGGAAGCCATGTTGTCAAACGTATTAACGTCTTTGTTGTAAGCCGCTATGACAAACATATCTGTCAAGTCTCTAAGATCGGCAGCGAGCTTTATATCCGTCGCGTCATAGCATATCGCGCCAGTAAGCTTGAACGGCCCCTCGGAGTGACCTTCAATAGAAATGACATGCTGAGATGGTCGATATCCTTGAACCCCTAAAATAATTTCATCACTAGTCATATGAAATTTACCCTGATCACGAATACGCCATTGAACTCCCGATTCAGAGGAGTCTGGGATAATCCAACGAGCTTTGTTGACTATACGGCCATCTTGCTCAGTAAAGACGAATCCAGCAAAAATGATAGCCTTAGTTCTAAAAGCAAGTGCTCTTACTATATCCTCATCATCCGGATGTACCGCAACCTCAGAAAACACTATCAAGTCAGCCGTGCTTTTATACTCCCTAGACTCTGTTCTTAGCTTCGTGCTTAAAGTCTGCTCTGTCAGTTTGCAAACTTCTGCAAGGTGTTCCCTATGCTTCCAACGGATATCAGGGTGATCTAGCTTCACATCTGAAGGGTGAAAGTGTTTATCTTTAGGGAAGAGTTGCTGGACAGTTACTATTCTAAATTTATTAGAAGCTAACTCAGGGCGTTTAACGACTGTAGGTAAAGTCGGTACATTAGATGATGTACATATTTGCGCATTTAGATCCACCAACCTCTTCTGTAAACAACGCTTAAAGTCATCTAGACAATTAATAGCTAAAATATCCTTTTCCTCCAAATAGGAAGATGAAAAGCCCGGCCACTGAAGACCATGTTGAAGGAGACTAGCAAACCAATCACTTATAGTTCCATATGAACCAACAATTGATTCTGGTGTATGTAACATGCCCATGCGTCGCTTATACCACTGTGAGCGTATTCCGTGATACCTAGTATCATCGATGGTCAAATCTTTGCGCTGCGTAAAGTCGATATCACCTAATGCAGAGCTTCGCAATACACTACAGATCCAATAGAGTTTCTGCTCGTCTATACCATGCTGACGCTTAACCAGCCATTTAGGGCTTTTGTAACGAGGATCTTTAGGCTCCTGACCTTTTTTACCGACTTTACAGGTAACCTTTATGTTAGGGCGCCAAAGTTCAGTCCAAGAGTGGCTATTGCTCTCGATCCTGATTTCATGGGGTGAATATCGCTTTCCATCGGCTCTCCAGCAATGGTTAGCGCCACCCTCAATAGCATCAACTAGTGCAATTCCTAACTTCAATAAAGCATGTTCATATTTGAACGGATTGTCTTTAAAGCTAATAACTGATGATAGGTAGTGCTCCGCACCGTAAGGTTTTGACTCTTGTTTTGGTATTGCCCATTTAAACTTTTCTACTCTAGAGCTGTCCTGATCTTTGACCATCTCTTTCCAAAGTGCACTCCAAAATTTCCCTCCACGAAATGCAAATTTTTTAATAATAGAGTCAACAGCTTTCTTCTGATTTGAATGTGAGAGTAAAAAAGCAGCACTCGCTTGATAGTCATTGCAAATTTGAGCAGAAAGTTCAAATAGATATCCATCACTACTCTTTAACCTACTTAAATGTTGCTTCATCAAAACATTTTGTAATCGTGAAAGAGGCTGGGAAGCCTTATCACTTACTATGTAAGGCTTGTTGACAACAGCTAAGAACAGTAGGGCCTGGTGATAAGCGTAGCTAGGTAAGGAGGCTTTACTGCTAAGTAACCGTTGTGCAATTGATGTAACTTCTCCAATCAGCTTTTGGAAATCACTAAGCCTATCTGGCTCGATACTACGGTAAAGATCAGTAACACTGCGGAATATATCTGACAACAAATAGAGCATAATGTGCCTATCGCGCTTATTGCGATTAACGCGAATCCGCTCAAAGATCATATTCAATACATTACTATAAATATCGAGTGTTGGATTTACCGCTATTGCTTTTCGGAAGAGCACCATTATAGATGGATCTTTAAGCCAAGCTTTCAATAGGCGCTTTGCAACTAACGCAGATTCATTTTCGAATTGTCTCAGCTCTGCTGGAGAAATTAATTTACTCTTTTTTGCTAAGGTAGTTTCTAGCCTGTGGGCAGAAAATCGGCGTAAAGATTCCACTTTGATCGACTTATCGTGATGAATTCCAGGTAGTAATCCCTCTACATCACCTAAAAAATCGTCTTGTTCAGTCAGCAGTAGCTGTTGAAGCGCTGGTATATTGGTGTCTAGCCCATTACGCTCTGGAACACTAGACGCACCAACTTCATTTTGAATTTCATTAATTCTGTTTGTTAAGCTACTTCCGTTATCCAGATCAGATAGGGCGAAAATATGCGTTTTGTTTTCATTGATAGTTAGATACTGCTGCCCTTCTTCCCAAGCATCATGCTCCAAAGTCTCATCAAGAATTTCCTGCACTAGTTCATGAACTGAACTCATTATTTCGTCAGTTGTAAGAGCCTCACCGGAGACAACTAATCGGATATCATCAACATAACGACAGTAGTCATGTAATAGGATATCACTATCTTCAATCATTGAGTGAAGCTTTGAGCCTAACATCTCGTCAAAATCTATAAGGTATGCATTAGCTAATGCTCCCGCCGACGCCAACCCTTGAGGAAGACCGATATCTTCGGGTATTCCGAGAGCTCCTAGTAGTTCTAAAGACTTATCAGACCAATCCCAATCTAAAATTTGAGTTGTTAAATTCCAAAAAGAATCGTGTTCTGAATATTCCTTATTATAGTGCTTCGAAGCTATTTCTTTCAGTTTTGCGATTAACAAGTCCGGTTTTATAGAACCATAAAAGTTAGACAAATCTAAACTAACAATAAAAACATCATCGAGTTCACTAACTTTATGGAAAACTTCTCTACCTATAGAAATAGGCCTTTGCAAAAAACTACGGTAATCATTAGAAAACTTTCGATAAAACTCACTACCGCCCCAGCGAAACCTAGCCTTTTCATTCTCCCAGTCACAAAGTAACCGATTACCGTAATTGAAAATTTTATTTTTTATATGCTCAGAATAATCACTGTCGACTAACGAGCAATCCTTCTGTCTAGTTTCTAACGAATCAGCAAGACACATCGTTACTGCTGTTGCAACAGTTTGGTCTTTGACGCATATATCAGCCAAAGGACGTAACTTTCTGTCGTCGCTGTGTTGGGTCCACTTTCCCTTATCAATGAACCAATTTGCAGCTTTAGGGGCCGGTATTAACTCGATATGACTTTTGACTAACTCCCAGCTATCAATTTCACCTGACCAAATCTTTACTTCGTCACCGATATCAAGTGCGAACCTGTCCAACTCTAGAAGGTCCGCATACCAATTATGGATTCGAATAAAGCTATCTGTTTTCTTCCATGCTAGTCCTAGGATAAAGGGGTCTTTTAGATACTCAGCATTTGGCTCGAGATTGTAGTATTTCTTATCTAATAATTTCACAATTTATAAACCTAAGCACTCTGGCTTTCTGCAACCACTGCATTCGCATTCACTTTTCGAATAACCCCAAATAGCTCCACCACAGTCCCTTCATCGAAGAAGCCGTAGGCGCTTTCGCCATGGTTATCAGTGAATGGTGGATCGAAGAGTTGCGACATATCTAAGATGCCGTTATTAACGAGGAAGTCGATCACTTGATCGACGAACTGAATTTGCTCAGCATTGTAAGCCTCCTCATCAAGGAAGCTACTGAATGCCTCTTTTGCCGCATTCATATCTAAGCCAACAAGCTCACGAATAAACGTACCTAGAGGCTTCTCTTGTAAGATTTTCTCGCGATACGTTGCCACATCACTCATACCGCTAGCTTCCAGTAACAAGCCTTCTAAAACATCTAAGTCCGCTTGTGTGATGGCTTTATTACGCTTTAGCTTTTGGATGGTTAATTGGTCTTGGTGATCTTGAATATAGAGCTCAATCTTCTTGCGATACTGGGATAAATCAACGCTTGGGTTCTTGTACACGTTGGTCACGTTGTGGACACCTTGTACTTCGTCTTCAAAGTTGGTGTACACCATCTCTTTTTTATCTTTGTCCAACGCAAACATGAGATTGCGCAACTTACGGCGTAGCTCTTCCAGCGTGACTAAGTGGATATCTTGCCAAAACTCTTGAGTCTGGATATCTTGAATCAGTTGTAGTTGCGCTTGTACTGCTGGGATCGTTGATTTGGCTTCTAACTGCTCGGCAAACTCTACCACACGACCTCGGCTCATTTCAGAAATCATACCTTTTTCTAAAAGGTCTAATTGCATAGTCAGCACAAGACTGTCAAAGCGATGTGATAAATGATTAAGCTGCTCATCAGAGTTAAACGCCTCAGCTTCCGTCGGTAGTACAGAGATCTGGCTCTCTAGCTCAGTAAACTTAGCGTCATCAATGTTATCCCAATGCTCACGGTCTAAAAACGGCTCAATCGCTCGACGCTTCGGTCTGACAATAAAGTTATCGAGATTCATCCCGCTGACAATGTGGTGCAACATGTCCAGTTGGTAACGATTTAGCTCAGAATAGCGCTCGCAGTCTTCTGGGTTTTGTTCTCGAAACTCTTCATTATTCAACTTGCTGTTAAGTAATGTACTGAGTAGAACGCGCTTCTCAAATACCTGTTGAGTCACAGGTTTCGCGACTCCTACAGCAATACCTTCAGGGTTAGCATCGAAGTATTCAAAGTTTTGACAGTAATCAAACACCTTGAAGGTTTTCTTATCGTCATTCGGACCAAACAGGTCTTTACACAAACGTGTTCCGCGGCCAATCATCTGGGTGAATTTCACCTTCGAACGCACCACTTTAAAGAACACTAGATTAACCACTTCTGGCACGTCGATCCCGGTATCAAGCATGTCGACCGAAATAGCAATCCGGCAGGTAGGGTTTTTCGGGTCAAAGTCTTTACGCTCGTTTTCATCACCACTGAATTCATCAATTAAGCTTTGAGCATAAGTTTCTTTGAAGGTGATCACTCGCGCTAGCTTGCCAGCCCACTTGGGGTAGTTTTTATTGAACATTTTCTCAAGGAAAACCGCGTGATCATTGTTGGCTGCAAAGATGATGGTTTTACCAATAACATCACCACCTTCGACATGAATACCGCCACGGTCGTCTTTACTCATTAACTGAGCAAACATCTTCTCGGCAGTATCTTGGTTGAATAAGAACTTGTTTACCTCGGATGGTAAGACTTCATCTCGATCTTCTAGCTCAGCCTTGTTTTCCCATTCTTCTTGCTCTTCAGGTGATAAGTCTTTGTACTTAACTCCTTCACGTAGAAACTTGGTTGCTACAGAAATCTTAGTTGGTGGTACAAGGTAGCCTTGGTCATACGCTTTGTCGTCTTCATAAGCGTAGGTTGGCATCCCTTTTTGCAGGTCAAAAATGCCATAAGTGTCTTTTTCAACTTCATCTTTTGGTGTGGCTGTTAACCCCACTAAGAAGCCATCAAAATACTCGAAGATTTGGCGGTACTTAGAGTAGACAGAACGGTGCGCTTCATCGACAACAATCAAATCAAAATGACCGACTCCAAATGGTCGCTCATCTGCGCCACGATCCAGTAGATTCTTCATGGTCGGGTATGTCGAGAAATACAAACGACTATCGATATTGTTCTTACTCTGACCGGAGTCCAAAATAGAACAACTTACGCGAGGCAGTAGCTTAACGAAGTTCTTCTTGGCTTGGGTGAGCAGTGCATTACGGTCGGCAAGGAACAGGATGTTCTTAACCCAATCGTTCTTCACCAACAAATCGACAAGGCTTATCACAGTACGAGTTTTACCCGTACCCGTTGCCATAACGAATAGCCCTTTGCGCTCATGGTCTAGCTCAAAGTCTTGCAATAGCTTGGTGATGGCTGACTTTTGATAGTGACGGTTGGTGATCTCGTTGTTAATTACCAAGTTATTGTTAGGCATACCATTTTCAAAGAAAGGTTTGCGGTCGGTACGACGCTTCACCATAAGCTCAAGTTCGCCTTTGGTGTAAAAGCCTTGAACTTGACGTGGCGGGTAAAAATGGTCATCCCACAGATGCGTCTCATAGCCATTGGTATAGAAAATAACGGGGCGCACACCACACTGTTTTTCTAAGCAATCAGCGTAAAGCTTCGCTTGTTGTTGCCCGTCTTCAGCTCGGCGATGAGTGCACTTTGCCTCAACAACCGCTAACGCTGTACCGTCATCTCCCCATAGAACGTAGTCAACAAAGCCATTGCCATTAGGGTTGGCCTGAGAAATTGGCATACCTGATACAGGGTATTCACGGTCTCGCTTATGTTCTATTTTCCAGCCAGCCTCGTGTAGAAGTACATCGATAAGATAAGTGCGAGTTTCTGCCTCGTTATAGTTGTGCGTATCCGTGACTTTTTCCGCACTTTGCTTGGCTTGCTCGATCTGTTCAAGTAAGGCTTGGTTTGCTGCTTTTAGCGCCTCGTTTTCTTTTAGCTGCTTGAGATAAGCTTCACGTTCTACTTTGTCTTCTTGCTCTAGCTGCTTCTCTAGCTCTTGAACCCTTTTGATGCTGCTTAGTGCTTTGGTCGCTACAGCCGCATCAATTGAGACTTGCTGTGGGATAAGCGCTTCATCAAATGACTGAACAACAAACTTACTGCGATCAAGGTTGGGAGTATAGGTACGAATAAACCAATACAACGCATGGTGCAGCTCTTTCACAGCTTGCAACGCATCACGCTGTGGCAATGTGGTTTTGCTGTGTACGGCCTCGTTACCAACCTTAATCACCAACTTGAGCTTAGGAAATAGATTTGTGGTGAGGTTTTGCTTAAAGCCCTTATCATGAATGAGTGACATCAAGGTCACATCATGGCGAGGACGGGCTAGCCAGTTATCAATATCAAATACGGTTTCAACCATTAACTCCAGTGCATTACGAGCATAGAAGCCTGCGATACGTGGATCGGTTTTGATGTTTCTTTCTGCGTTTTGTGCACGAGTTTGAATTTCTGTACAACGCGTGGTGTATACATCGCAGCCACCGTTAAGGGCAACGTCCATAAACGCAAAATTAGAGCCTTCAGCACTAGGCGAAGAGTTAACCGTATCTGACATTGAATTTCCTTTTACATCATATTGTTATTATTCGTTATAGGTTTAGCTCGCCTTTGAAGGCTTTTTGCATAAGGGCATCGAACATTAACTGAGTTTCAACCACTTGTTCGTTTTGCTTTTTGACCTCTTTTTGTAGCTTCTTGTAGATTGCCGAAAAATCACACTGCTCTGCGTAGCTAGGGAAAGGAAGTTGAATAGATTCAAGCTTACTTTTACTTATCATCCCTTTCATAGAATTAGTTGAGGCGGATTGAATAATCTTTTTGGCTACTTTTAAAAGGACGTATAAAAACTCTGTGTCCAGTTTTTTGTCCATCGGTACGAGAGCATTAATTTGTTGATTAAACGCTACCTCTCTATCAGCTATAGCTATGTTACCAATGCAATCAGGACTCCCTGCAATACATGTCATTAATACTGCACCGGATTGAACTACTCTTCCGGCTTTCTTTCCATCTTCTGATAAGTATTCTTCTGCGGCAGTAAGAAAGTCTGAAGGAGTATTAATATTGCCAGATTTAATCCACTCTATATCAGAACCGTAATATTCGGGCTTTGCTCTTGATGGTGTGTTTCCAGTAACGATGCTTGCTAGCTCTGAGAGTGCTTTCATCTCCCACCCCTTCGGGTTCGTCACGGGGTCTCCAAACATATCAATAAACACTGACTGAGCGAGGCTGTTTAGCTCTTGCTCCATTTGCTGGCAGTCCTTACGAAGCTGATCGGCTTTTTCCAGTACCGCTGCAATTTGCTTTTGGGTTTCTAGTGGGGGTAGAGGGATTTCAAGTTGTAAGAACCTCACCCGATCTAAGTTTGAAATATTGGTAGTTTTCTTACCTAGGTGACGAATACGCTCTTGAGTCACGTCCATAGATAGAAATCTATATAAATAATCAGGATCAATTAACTCAGTTTTAGGTCGTAACAGCGAAATGAAGCCACCAATAGTTGACTTGTACTGTGTTTTTGTGACGCGCACACATTTTCCAACCAATTCCCAACTATTGGCAGTTGAAATCAGAATATCACCTTGATTTACATATAATTCATCGCGTTTAACAAAACTGGACGGCACTGCCAAAAGATCACTTTCATCAAGCTCTTTTTGGATGTTTTTTGTGCGAAAACAAACTACCGACTCACTACTACCAACCTCAACCCTATCATCAGGTTTAAAAGTTATCCCTCGGTGAAAGGTCAGAACAGAATCTAAAGTTACTAGCTTCATTTGAGTAACCCTTCCAACTCAGAAACACCCTTCGCCATCTTATCTTGCAACGTTTTAATGCGCTTCAAAATATCCTTCGGCTCATCGTATTGCACTTCTTCGTAAACTACTTCTTTGTAACGGTTGATGCTTAGGTCAAAGTCGTTATTGGTGATGTCCGCTACCGGAACCATAAAGCTCTGCTCAGTCTTCTTGCGCTTATGTTCAGGACTGTCGCTATTTGGTGTGCTGTCTGCGTTAGTTAGCGTTTTAAAGCGTGCAATGATATCGGCAATATTACTTTGCTCATGAGTTGGTAGTTGACCATCTTTAAACAACTGTGAGCGCTTGTCATCCAGTGAGTAACCGTCAGCCTGCATATCGTAGAACCAAACGTTATCTGTACCGCCACTGTTAGTTTTAGTGAAGATAAGAATGGCGGTACTTACCCCTGCGTAAGGTTTGAAGACACCTGAAGGAAGGGAAATGACCGCTTCCAACTTTTGGTCCTGCACGATTTTTTGACGAATCGTTTTGTGTGCTTTGGTTGAACCAAATAACACACCATCTGGGATGATAACTGCGGCGCGGCCACCAACTTTAAGCATGCGAAGGATTAAGGCTAAGAACAGCAGCTCTGATTTTTCAGTCGGCTTTTTCTTTTTGACCTCAACCTGAATCTCGTTTCCGTTTTCATCGGTTTCGGTTTTGAATTTAGGTGCCGTTTTCTTGACTATTGGGTTCTTACCTAATGCACGCAGCAAGTCTGGTGCAACAATGTCAAAATCGACTGAGCCTTTAAACGGTGGATTGGCGAGGATCAGGTTGTAAGCTTCAGAGATATTTGCCTCACCTTGGTCTTGCAAGCTATCACGGTAATATACACTTGGGTTTTCAATCCCGTGCAGCAGCATGTTCATGGCACCAATGCGTAGCATGTGTTTATCAAAATCAAAGCCAGTAAACATTTCGTTGTTAAAGTGCTTACGGTTTTCAGGCTTATTCATTTCTTTAGCGTGATGCTCTTCTACGTACTCAACCGCCGCCATAAGAAAGCCACAGGTACCTGAAGCAGGGTCACAAATTGTGTCGCCCACTTTTGGCTGCATCAGCTCGACCATCATTTGGATGATGTTACGCGGGGTACGGAACTGACCATTAACGCCTGATTGTTGCAGCTTACTTAGCAGATACTCGTACAGATCGCCTTTGGTGTCTTTGTCGTTCATGTCGATAGCGCTGAGTAGCTGGACGACCTGATCTAATAGCTTGGCTGACGGGATCATGAAAATCGCATCTTTCATGTGCTCAGCAAAGCTACCTTCATTTTGCAGCGTTTTGATTTTAGGGAAAACACGATCACGGACGATTTCCATCATTACGTCTGGATCTTTGTCTTTAAAATGACTCCAGCGTAAGTCTTGCTCATCAGCGGCAAAGGTTGGGTTGTCCAGCGGTAGGCCTGTTGCTTGGCTACGACGTTCAGCAGTCTTTTGCAGTTCATCTAAACGACGAATAAATAGTAGGTAAGAGATCTGCTCGATTACTGAGATTGGGTTAGTAATACCGCCAGTGTAGAAAGTGATCCAAACCTTATCGATCTGATTACGAATTTTGCCTGTTAACATGGTGATTCTCTTTGATAAATTGTTACTCTCTTAACAACAAGAAAACAACTTAATGGTGTTTCGATTTATCGCGCGATTTTACCATATAAAGTCAGTTTTACGTTAATGTGCATCACATTGAGTTACTTATAAATAAAAGTGCTATTTTTTATTTAGTTAGCTAGTATCTAGCGCATAGATTTTAGTTAAAAAGTGAATGATGATGACGAGAGGAACACAGCTCAAGATATACCGAGCGAATGACTCTGTAACGGGCATTCGGCATGCTGAAATTGTGAACTGGACGGGTCAGGCGATTGCAGTTCCTAGAGTGCACATCAAAGAGCTATCTGAATGGGAAGAGACTCAGCGCCCCGGGGTTTACTTTTTGTTTGGTTACAATGCTGAAAGTGGTAATAGCCTTGTTTACGTTGGAGAGGCCGAACACATTCATAAACGCTTGTCGCAGCACTTAGTTGGCAAAGAGTTTTGGAATGAAGCGATTTGCTTTACCAACAAAGATGAAAATTTAACTAAAGCGCACGTTAAATATCTTGAAGCCCGCTTGTTCGAGATAATCTTAGAATCAAAACGATACGATCTCGATAATGACAAGCAACCGCCCACCTCTTCGCTGCCTAGAGGAGAAAGAGATGCTATGGAGACTTTCATTGAAAATATCCGAACTGTTATTGGCTCTCTAGGACATAAGCTATTGGAACCAAAGGTATCTCAAATAACGGCATCTTTACCACGCGAGCCGAAAAATATGGTATTTCGACTTAAAGTCAAAAAGCTCGATGCTAAAGCCATGCTTACTGATGAAGGCATTGTCGTTTTGAAAGGTTCTCAAGCGCTAACAACTGTGCAGCCTAGTTTATCTAAAGGCTATACGAAACTGCGTAGCAACCTCGAAGAAAAAAGGATTCTTATGCCATCTGGAGATCTTCTAGTCGCAGCTGAAGATATTCTCTTTACGAGTGCGTCCCAAGCCGCGGCAGTTCTACTTGGCTATCCTTGCAGCGGCCCCGATTACTGGAGAGATGCTTCTGGTAAAACGTTGAAAGAGATTGAAGCTGAATCAGTTTAAGTGAAAGCGGCGATAACTCGTTGCTTAAATTGGCCCAATAGCAATTCGTCATATACAGATGGGTTATCTGCGTTATTTGGTTTAATGACATCCGCGCTATTTCCCCAACTAAGTATGCTCGATTGAGAATAACTCGACTGGGGTCCATCACTCACAAACCTTGATAATAAGAGGTTATCATCAACCACATTCTGCATATTGTCCTCCTGTTTGAGGAACATACAGGTGTCTGGAATATCCTGCTCAATTCTTTCAGAAAAACCAATCAAACTTTCTTCGGCAAAGGTATACAACCACGCTTCTTGGTTGAGTGAATCATTGATTCTTAATATTCGCCCGAGTACTTGCCTAAAGTAGAGTTCTGTTTTGACTGCGCTCATATGGCAACAGACCTGAAGCCTAGGGATGTCCGTCCCCTCACTAATCATCCCAACACTGACTATCCACTGAACGTCTGAATGACGAAAAGAATCAATTTCACGCAAAGGATTGTCATGATGATAAGTCACTATGCAAGCTGACTGGTTAAAGTGCTCAACAAGTCGTTTTTGAATATCTTTGGCGTGCTTGATAGAAGCGGCGACCACTAACCCGCCTGCATTTGGCGACTGTTCTCTGATCTGCGCTAACTTTTGGCAGCCACTATTCAAGATGTAATGCATCGCCTCTTCATTGTGAATGACGCTTTGATAGGAAATATCGGATTGTTTAAGGCAGTCCAAAATGGAGGCAAAATGTTGGCTGCTACTGCCAGTTTTAATGTTCAAATGTTCATTATCTATTAAAACTATTTTAGGTTGGCGGCAAACCCCATCTTCAACCGCTTGTTGTAAGCCATATTGGTAATCACAGACAACCTTACCATCAGGGTCGGAATACTCTGCCATGACAATCGGCAATCGGTCAGAACGCCAAGGAGTACCTGACAATGCCAGTGTGAATCGTGCGAGTCCTTGTACCTTTGAGACTATCTCTATACCCCAAGAGTTTGATCGGCCATCTTCTTCAAACGAACAGTGATGAATTTCATCAAATACGACTAAGACTCGATATTTGCTGACAGTGTTCCAAAAGTTATCGTCAAGAAAACGGATAGATTGGTAAGTATAAGACCCTCCCAAAGAACCTAATCCTCCGTTAAATGAGCACTCTAATTTCCATGCGAATGTTTTTTGCGTTCCTTCAGCCACCGACAAAGATGGCGAAAAACACAGCACTAAATCAATCATATCTTCTTCAAATAACCGCCTTGCCACCTCGGCAGCCATAACGGTTTTACCTGCACCTGGGGTCGCTTGGCAGAAAAAGTGAGGTCGTTTATTTGATGCAAATTTATTAATAGCCAGTTCTGAACACTCAGCTTGCCATTCTCTTAACATTTTTGAACCTTATCTTGCGCTACTTGCATCCAGTTGGTTAGTGCATTGATTCTGCCCAATAACTTGGCTGATCGCTCTCTCGCTGCGTTAAATAGGGGTTGCATCTTTTGTCTGTTGTGTGGGAAACGCGTCAGTAACGACTGATATTCCTCTATCTCCCCTAGAGTAATCGCGAGCTCTCCTTCATATTGTTTTTTCTCTTGCTCCAATGCAGTCAGAGATGAATCTGAAGTCTGAATAGCCGTTGAGTCGGCTTTAACTTTACTGTTTCTAGCCACTCTGGGCTCGATTCTGAGAACTTTGAACTCACAAGTTTGATGGTAGCGTTTGTGCCTAAGAGTCCCAATAACAGAAAGCCAACCTTTCTCCTCAAATGATAGAAGTTGCTTATAAACATACTTTCGAGCGTCATCTTTACTCGGGAAGGTTACACCACTGTTTAGTAAAGCATCCCTAGCTTCTATGACTGAAAAGTCATCCATTCCTTTTTCAATCAATAGGTTAAACATGTGAGGGTTAATTCTCGTTACTTTATTCATATCACTAGTACAAACAATAAAAACTTAGGATTGCTAAGTATACAAAAATCAGTAAAACTTAGACAATCTAAGTTATCTAAAGGTTGAAAAGAAATGTGTAAGTGCAAAAAGACAACCCAATCCCAGAGAGGCTCAAAGCTGCGCGTAAAAAAGCCAAAATCACCCAAAAAGATTTAGGGGTGAAAATTGGCATGGAACCAAGTTCTGCTAGTGGACGAATGAACCATTATGAGAAAGGTAGACACGTACCTGATATTGGTACGCTTGAACGTATGGCTGAAGAGTTAGATGTGCCGTTGAATTACTTTTTCTGTAGGAACGAATTGAGTGCTGAATTGGCGTGTGCAATTGAGAAAATGAGTGACGACGAGAAAAAGGCGCTACTGGAAAACCTAAATGGCGAAAGTCATCTCTAAGCTTTAAGCCCGTTTTTACTCAATAACATGCTCAACGGAATGGCATCCGTAAAACGAGGGGCCACTATCTTATCTTCAGTGGCGATTGCATTTAAGTTGTAAGCAGAACCAGAGTCAATTTGATGAAGACTAAGCTGCTCTAAAAGGCGATCAAACGGGTTATCTAGGTAGGGAAACTTAAATGCAAAAGTGCGTGACAATATTGTTTTGTCTATCGTATCCGCATTGTCGTTGAAGCTCATAAGCAACGCGTCTTTCAAGAAGTGTTTTAACGCTCGACATTCTCCTCGGCACATTGCAAACAAAGGATATAGCAGCTCATTCTTTGCAAGTACTGGAGGCTCATCAAAGCCCATCCTTGAACTCAGACCCGCGACAAATCTGGCAAAATGCTTTTTTTGCTCTAAGTCAAACCCATAAGACGCTGTTCTACTCGAATGACTATTCGCTTTCAACAATTTGAAATAATCTATCTTTCTCCTCCAGCTTAGCCGTGAGTTCCATTGTGGTTCTGTCGCTATCACATCAGCATAAGGCATGCCCACAAGCACAAAAGAGACTCTTGCTTCTTCACTAATATATTTGAATGTGTTGGCAATAACTTGTCTCTGCTCTGCGGTTGAAAACTCAACAAGCTCTTGAATTTCATTAACAATAATCAGCTCAACAGATTTACGTTTAAGTTGCTTTACAACCGCTTCACCAAGCGCAATTTCATTGCGGCGTCGGGTACCTCTTCCGCCTGATTTACAATCTAAATCAACCAAAAATTGGGTCAGCGTATTCTGTTCATTGATACGACTTGGCACTCTAGTGCTTAATACTGGCTGCTTTCCCCAAGTTGAACCCGATTGAAAGCGTGATAAGTAGTTGTTGATCAAAACCGTCTTTCCACTTCCAGCCTCACCAGTTAACAAGAAAGACTCTGGTTCACCACCTAAAGAGTGATTGAAACGAAGTTGATCGAAGATAGAGTAGATTTCAGTTATCGCAGGATACTCGATAAAGCAGGTTTCAAAGGACTTTAGCTGCTCAAGCTGCTTTGGCGTTAAATTCAAATTAATACCCTTCAATATCTTCAAAATCATCGTCATCTAAGTACTCTGAGGCATCAGAAACAACCTCAGATTTGAGCCTAACAGGAGTCACGTTGATTGAGCTTGGCCCCTCTGAACCCACATCATTAAACTTTGCTAGTTTCGACGTGTTACCTGTTTTAGGAAGGTTGGGCTTGCTACTTTTAGCACGACGGAATCTATCGGTTTCTTCCTGGATACGTTTTTTCATATATAGAAATGTATCCGCAAGAGCCTCATCATCAGCAAGCTGCTTAGTGTTCAGTCTGCGTACTTTTTGTATGCGCTGGTGTTCAAAAAGTGAAAGTCCGCTTGTATACCCGCTGTTGTCTACCGCTGGAACTTTTATGTATTTCTTTTCTGATTCTAGGTAAACATGGATGTAGCTGATATCAGAAGGATCTGTTTTGGTCTTAACAAAGAGCTTCTTACCATTATTAGGTGTGCAATATTTCCGGTATTCAATAAGCTCGGCGGACTGATAGCGTAAGTTATGCAGCCTGATCCCGGCCACTCCAATCGTTCTGTGTCTAAGTAATCCTAGCTCTACTCTGAGTTGCTCCTTTTCAGCACCATCATAGTAAGACGGCGTCCATTTCGATTGGTGCCACTTGTGATATGGAATCTCACTCTCTCTAGAATCTGGTGCCATGTGGTAATAGTCGACAATCCATTTATGGAGTAACTCAAGAAATACCGATACCCTGATCACCGCATCCTTCTTCGGATTGTAATCTTGTAGTTGAGTAGGATTGGTGAATGTTTTTCCAGGCAGAGCGTTAACTAACCCTTTATTCATTTGATCGAACAGCTTTTCGATCCCTGACTTTCGCCAAGGCTTCGCTGCTGGACTGTATTGAATGTCGGACACTAAAGGCCGTAACGAATTTTCTAAGCTTTGACTCCAAAACTCGGCAGCGTTATCGACGACCAAGCAATCAATCTTACCGTGGCAAGGCCACTCATTCTCAATCGATGGATACTTTGCTTTAAGCCAGCTTTTATCCAAAAGTGAATTCAACAGAGCCTTTCTAACAGAGTCAAAGCTTGGCTCTCTAAAGTTGATACTGCAACCAACAATGCACTTACTGAAACGGTCATAAAGCATCGTCAAGTAAGGGCGGCCCAAAGGAATATCTAGCTCTTCGTCAATCAAAATCACTGGAACTGGGGTATGGTCTATTTCAACAGACTCCATAGGTTTAGTTGCAGCGACCTGCTGACCAACCGAGCGATACTCTCGATCTGCATATCGTTTACCAAATCTTGCAATCGCCACTTCATAAGGAGGTAACTCATTTATTCGATTGTAAAAAGAACGTTCGGCAATTGGCTTGATTTTTCCTTCAACAATCCCTCGATTTATTTGAATCACTCGACTCTTATAATATCGGTATGCTTCTGCAACACTAAGTCTTTCACGTGTCAGGTATACGTTCTGAATTGCCTCGTCAATCAAGGATTGCGAATCCATTTCTTTCTGGCGGTTGCCCTTAAACGTATGCTTCGGAATAAGTGCACATGGGTCTTTACCCGCTTCAAAGTAATATTTTTTCCAAGTTGCTAAAGTTCGCCAACTCGGGGGAGTGAGCTGTAATTCCGATTCCACGAGACTTAAAATAGGGTTCAAGTTTTTCTCGGTCCACCCGCCTTTTAAACGCTTCTCCACGAAAGCGATGATTTTGATACGACGGATAACTTCTTGCTGTACCTTCGGTGATTGAGAATCAATAGTTGAAGAGATTTCAATAGGTTCTTGAATTAGCTCTATTGGAAGCGGCTGAGACTCTCCCTCTGAAACTTCAAACTCATCAAAGAACCCAAATATATTATTAGAGTCCGATGACATGGTTAACACCAAACGTAGGTTTCGAGACCAAAGCCAATGCCGTTTAGGTCTGTTTTAACTTGCCCCGAAGAGATCCAAGGTAGAGTAGAGATAAGTGTGTCCTTCTCCGATAAACCGAAATACAAAGACACCTCTTGTAACTTCACCATTTGTTTACGTTGAATAAACGCCAACACTAACTTTTGAAACTCAGTCACGGTTCGCAATCCAGAGTAACGGTGTAGTAGCTTAAAGTTATTTAAAGTTGGACCCATTCTAATTTGCTTCTCAGTAACTAAAACTAAGCGTCTGTTAAAGTCATTCAATGCAACTCTTTGTTTCTCTTTAAATCGGTCCCTGAAGTCAGGTTTGAGAATCTGGCTTGAGTGTTTTACTTCGAAGAAAATTGAATGGTCATCGTGATCTGTCGCCAAAAAGTCGGGGGTATATCGGCATTTTCGATTATTGAATTGATAGTTGAAGCCAAAAGGTTGGGAGGTAAAGCTTTTGATGTCTGCGTTATATTCGAGGTGAAAACAGAAATCAAACTCTAAAATAGACAGAGTGCGAACAACTGCATCATTCTTCAAGCTCATGAACTTACAGATGTTGTGTACGTGAGATGACTTCTTGGTTTGGTCGAACATAGCAAAATCACTTTTGTTGTAAACCCACAACAAAAAATAGACTATGAAGACTTATGGTGCAAATATGAAGAAAGCCTGCAATTTATGCGAACATATATTGCAGGCTTCAAAAAGGGTGGGACCCCAGCCACATCCCGGCACACAAATCACACGCTGCGGCTGCTTCCTTCCGGACCTGACCGAGTTCACGAGCTATTGTTGCGAGAGGACCAGAGCCCCATAATTCTTTTCGAGAGGTCTTGCCTCAATCGATGGGGCGATTATTCAGTATCAGCTCTCATAATGCAAGAGCAAAAACCTTGAATTTCATCATTTCATTACCGTTTGGACAAAACTCGATCAATTCATTCCTTTATGATGAAACCGTACAGTCACGATAAGAGGAGTCGTGCCGTGAGGACTGCTTACTAATGTACATGTCTTCATCAGCCAAATGCATCGCTTGCTCTAAGCTCATGTGCCGTTCCCTTTTTGCAGAGAAACCAATAGAGATACTTATAGACTCCAAATCACTATATAATTTGCCTTTCACGTCTATTCTACTGAGCTCTCTCATTGCTCTAGTTAACTCGGCTTGCGTAGGATAACCCAGCAATATGAACTCATCCCCTCCAATTCGATAACATCTTCCCGACCAGACATAATGAATTTTTAGTGCCAGTAGTTGTAAAACTTCGTCCCCAGCGCGATGCCCATAAGTGTCATTGATTCGTTTGAAATGATTAATGTCTAAGTAAAGTATGGATAGATCTTTGTTTACTCCTTTTCGATACTTTACTTGCAACGCACGACGGTTCCTTAACCCTGTTAAGTTGTCAGTGTTCGATTGACGGTAAAGATAAAGCGAAACACAAATAGCAAACAATAATACAAAGATAAACACAGCTTGTGTTTGCGTCGCTAATCGAATCTCATATTCAAGTGCGGTACGCCAATCTGGGCGTACATCGTACTGAGCAATGATCTTATCAACTTCTAACATCGCTATCGCTCGACTGAAGAAAGGCGCAAGCATGGCTCCTTTTTCATTCGCGACCAATCCAACAGAGAGTTGTGACTCATAAAACTCGCCAATAGCGGTATCCTGCTCTATCGGAACCAATTCACTGAGACGTAAAAAATGATTGAGCATCGCCGTATCCATCGGAATGTAATCGACTTCTTCATTTAATAGCCCCTGAATGAGCTCTTGTTGAGTACGATAACGTTTGAGTTCTTTTAGCGGTAACAGTTGCGTCATCATTTGATCGAAAAAGTCATCCTTAACTACGCCAATCCGCTCAGATATCAACTGTGAAACATGAGAGTATGTGCTCGGTTTGTAACCTAAACGCTTGACCATCACCGATGCTGGCGCGTAATGGGGCTTTGGAAAGTAGCTAAATGCGCGCCGCTCACGGCTGACCGTTAACGGCGCCAAAATTTCGAAATTACCTTGGATAAACTCATGATACATAGAACCCCAGCTTTCACCAGGCTCACTAATGATCAAGCAGTTTAAAGCCAAGATCTCACAGCTTCTCACGACTACATCAGCCGTCATCCCTTCGACACGACCATCTGCGTTGTATACAACATATGGAAAGATAGATTCGAGCTTAATCCGTATTGGTTCATTAAAATCAAGGGGCAATAAACGAATAGAATCACGCAACGCTGCTCGCCTTAATTCAAATTGATACTGGGAAATTTCTTCGCGAAGCTGCTTTTGCACCGCTTCCCCGTGAATAAACGTAGCGAACGTGTCCAACTCTTCAAGATGATGATCTTTTTTACTGATGATGGATACGGGCTTTATCGAAATCTGATCATTGAGCATCTTGGCGTCAAACCCCTCCATCAGCATCGGCTTGAGCTGGTTAATGGCATCGACAACGCCATCCACAGCACCTGAACGTAGCAGTGTTACTGCTTGTTCGTGACCTTGATAAGAGATCTGTTCTAGCTCAGGGTAGTGTTGTTTAAGTAATTGGGCATAAACTGTATCTTTGGGGACGCCAACACGCGAAATGTCACTCAACGTCGAATCTTTTAAACCAAAGAGGTAGGTATATTCGATATTTGTTGGGCGGGAATAACTAAAACGTTGAGCACGTTCTTGTGTGTAAGTGATATTCGCAGCAAAGTCCGCTTCCCCATTCGCTACTGAATTTAGAATGGCATCAAAGCTGGAGTAGTTCACGTATTGAACGGTAAAGCCAAACTCCTCTGAAGCAGCATTGAAAAGAACACGAGTGACGACATCATCCGCTTCAGTCGCGACTTTATAATGAGCAATTAAAGGGGCTTCGGCTTTTACATTCAAACTCAAGAGGCAACATGCAAAAAGCAACAGTGTTCGAGCAAAAGTTGTCATGACAAACTTATCTTAAATCAACCACTTATATTGTGGTTATTATTGGAAGTGTAGTAAATATGAAATGAAGAACATATACTAATCTCCATTTTGTTCCACAACCAATTCGATACTCTGCCGCACATGTCACTTTTTACCTGACTAAAAACTCATAATTCAGCCTGTTCATCGCTACTACGTAAAATATAGTCAGTCATCCAAGCTGTCCCTAACAAACAGATCCAAACCACGAAAACAGGGTTTGGCACATCCGTGGTCGGGCTGACGACTAAGGCGGCAAAACCCACAGTCGGCAATGTCCAACATAATAATTTGCTCCAACGAATGGTATGTTGAAGCTTCGCAAGTGCTTCCATTGACGCTAACATTCCCGTCAAACTTAACGCCATAAGAACGGCGTACGGTAGGCCTGCAATCCACAAAGGGAGCAACAAAAACAACGGCCACCAGCTGTGTTTATTGGATGGCGTCCAATGCGCAGCCGACCACCACATCGCCATAACAGCAATGGTTTGAACCACTGTAACCCAAGCAGACCCATCCAGCTTACCGCCTTGCTGTGTGACCATAAGACCAACTTGCAGTGTAAGTACAATAAGACCAGCGGTGAGCAACACACCTAAAGAGCTTCTACGAGAAAATACCACCATTAAAAGTGGGAAAAGGATCAAAACACCAACCGACAAAGCAATTGGCTGCATTGAGAGTGTCGCACCAAAAGCCATCATCGCGCCCAGTAATACTAAGCCAGCGAACCCACCTTGCGGCAAAACCCACAGCGCGGGGATCATAAGTGCAAGAACGGGAATGTCCCCCTCGCTCAAACTCATCGCCCGAACGCAGACAACAGCGAGTAAGGTCGTAACGAAAAATTGAAGTGTCGATAAAATCATAGCGCCTCCTGGCTTCCCCACCTACTTGGTAACTCAACGGCAAAAACTGGGATTGAAAGTCGTTGAGAGGGTCTAGATTCAAGCTTAGCTTGCGTTTGCTTCATGCTGTTTAAGGCTCATCAACCAACGACACTAAAGAACAGAAAATGTAATTCTTCAAAGTGAGTCGCTGGCAACACAAGGGTTAAGAACCGTTAGCAATATACAAGTCCAATGGTTTACCATTCCTTAGTAATCCAAAATAGACACTTTTGAGTATGGACCAATTTTTAGCGCAAATCTTTGCTGTAATTCACCAAATTCCAAAAGGAAAAGTCTCCACCTATGGGGAAATTGCCAAAATGGCCGGTTATCCGGGCTATGCGAGACATGTTGGTAAAGCACTGGGCAACTTACCAGAAGGCAGTAAACTCCCCTGGTTTAGAGTGGTAAATAGCCAAGGAAAAATATCTTTAAAAGGCAGAGATTTAGAGCGACAAAAAAAGAAATTAGAAGCAGAAGGGATTGAAGTATCGGAAGTTGGCAAAACTTCACTTAAAAAATACAAATGGCAGCCTTAAGCTGCCATTTTTTGTTCTCAGTGCGTCGTATTAACGTGTTCCAACTAGACGAATATCTAATTGGTGAGTTTGTGCTTCATCTGTAATAACACCGTTATGTGTGTCGCTGATAAAACGCAGCTTTCCATCTACCTCAATGCGAGCACGAACGCTGTAACGATGGTTTGGTTTGATTTCATTGCTGTCGTAACTCAACTCAAAAGAAAGAGGAACTTGCTTACCTTCTGTTTCGAATGTCTGTTTCGCCAACACTTTTGCTGGCGCATCCGCCAAGGACACATCTTCTAACGCAATAGTAACCACTGCGTTTGGTGGCAAGGCAATCCGCTCGCGATAAGCCACTGTACCTGTAATCGTCTTCATTGACGCTTCTGTAGATTCCATTTCTGTATTTTGAGAAGTTTGGCAACCCACTAACGCAGCCCCAAAGAGTAGAGAAGTAACAAGTAGTAGTGTTTTTTTCATATATTCCTCGAAAAGAGCATTAAACCGAAGCAATTATAGGTGTGGAATATAAAACTGTCTGCTTCCTGTCACTTTATTTGACAATAGTTTGACTGAGTTAGAATTTATCAAACAATTGATTTTGTTTCATAATTGGAACAATACTATTTCTAAGTTACTCAATAGTTCTTAACTATGCCACTTCACAAGAGTGAGGCTGTTGAGGTAACTTGGAATGAAAGACAACGGTGAGGAGACACAATGAGTAAACCACTACGAGAATTGCTCAGCCTACTACAACTCGAAAAATTAGAAGAAGGCTTGTTTCGTGGCCAAAGTGAAAACCTAGGTTTGCCTCAAGTTTATGGCGGTCAAGTAATTGGGCAAGCGCTTTCTGCTGCGCGCTACACCGTTGAAGAAACACGCACGGTACACTCCTTCCATAGCTATTTTTTGTACCCTGGCGATCCAGAAAAACCTATTATTTATGATGTAGAAAATCTGAGAGATGGCCGTAGCTTTAGCACTAGACGCGTAAAGGCAATTCAAAATGGACGCCCTATTTTTTACCTAACCGCATCCTACCATGGCGATCAACCTGGGTTTGATCATCAAAAAGAAATGCCAGATATCCCTGGTCCAGAAAACTTTGCCTCAGAGAGTGAGCTCGCAAGCCATATTGCAGAATTTCTACCCAAACGCTTACGCAAAACATTTTGCGGGGAAAAGCCAATCGAAACTCGCCCCGTTACGGTTATCAACCCTTTGAAGCCCAAAAAAGCAGAACCCAAACAGTACCTTTGGATTCGTGCTAATGGTGAAATGCCAGAGAATCAGCTAATTCACCAGTACCTTCTGGCCTACGCATCCGATTGGGGATTCCTTGTAACAGCAATGCATCCACATGAAGTCTCATTAATGACGCCTAACTTTCAAGTGGCCACCATTGACCACTCTATCTGGTTCCATCGCCCGTTTAAGATGGATGAATGGCTTCTATATGCGATAGAGAGCCCAACGGCGAGCAATACTCGTGGGTTGGTCCGTGGCGAAATATACAACCAGCAAGGTCACTTAGTGGCGACCGCCGTGCAAGAAGGGGTGATGCGCTACACGAAATAGCTCGTGTTCGCTAGACGAAAAAAGGAGTGCTGTTCCGCACTCCTTTTTTAATGGGTATCAAACGATGATTAATTTGGTTGATACTTCATGTTAACAACCGACCATTCGTAAAGTGATTTCGGGTAACCATATTCGCCTTTCCCGTAAATGACATTTGGGTCGGCATAGAATCCACCTTTATTCGTTGCTAAAAATTCACGAACCCCACGACGGTAAGTAATCACAGGTGCTACTAACTCATACTCTACCTTTTCCATCTTCGAGTCATCAATTATTAAGAACCGAGTCATACGAATCGTGCTGCCGCTGGTGCAGTATCCTGGGTCATCATAGTCAATTGCTTCAAAAGGCTTGAGATCATCTTCGAACAGCTCTGATGTACATCCATCAAATCGAGCTAAGTGTACCCACGCTCCTTTTATTAGAGTTGGGTCATCGTTACCCACCGGCTTGAATGCAAGTAGTGCAATCTTACCTTTGCCGTATAATTTCAATTCTTCGTCCGTTGGCTCACGCACTGAACGAACGTTCATCAAACCAAACTCACTTTCTTCTAAGTTAGAAAACTCACGTGCATTTAGCGTGCTAAACAATACTGTTTGTTCAGTTTCAAGCAATGTATATTGATCCGCAACACCTTCATCTGCAAAGCTTAGATACAGCTGGACTTTCTTACTTTCCAACGCTTTGTAATCTCGAGATTCTCCTTCCGAAATGTCGAGAGAAATCCAACGTCTTTTTACTGGCGGGAGATCAAGTAACGTCAGCTCTTCCTTATCAACATCTAATGAAGCGACTCCTTTAATTGTTGAGCTGGATATTTGATAGCTGCGGTTTCCTATTGGTGTACCAAAGTCTAGCTTAACCTTTTTAAATGGTTCAAATTCCACCTTCATTGTAGAAGCACTTAAACCAGGGTGATTCGCTTTGTTAATAGTGCCATTTACGACGATTGTTTTAGCTTTGTAGTTGCGCCCAGTAAGGGTAACCTCTAATTGGTACGTGCCTGCATGCAGGATTTTCAAACGCCCTGTATCAGGAGAAACTAGCTCGACCACAGGGTCTTTTTGGTTAATAAGACGGTAACTTGCCTTCGCAATCCCACCACTCATCACTGGTGAGATAACACTACCAGCGGAGAATTCTACCGTTGGGTAAGTAACCGATACCGGGTTTGTGCCTTGTTTAATCGTGACCGAGAAACTACTTTCACCCGGATCCACTTTGTCGTCCCCCGCATCCGAAACAATAATTTTTGTGCTACCCGCGTTAAGAATTTGCATGGCACCCGTTTGGCTGTTTAAGGAAACCACATCTATTGCTGCGTTGTCTGCAAATCGGTACGTAACTTCCCCAACCGTACCAGAGATTTTCGGCGCAACAAATGTTTGGCCAACCTTCCAAATCTCTTCCACATCGGATTGAACTTCAATTCGGCTCGGCGCGCTCAAAATTGTCACGTAGACTTTTTGATCAGGACCAACGGTATAATTCGCGCTCTCTTTTCTGCGCACAGTTAGCGTCGCTTTACCCGCTTTATACACATGGAGACGTCCTTCACTAAAACCACCGACAACATCTGGTGCGGTGTTATCTACAATCTCAATTTGCTCGTCAGCACTCAAACCAAAATCACGGTGAAGATCAAAACTGTATTTGTTGCTGTATACAACGTCATAATCGTGCGTTGCCATCGGTTGGCCTTCAGCCTTTGCAACTTTGATGACGACATTAAATTGAATAGGTTGGTAGAACTCCCCACCATCGTCTTCAAACTTAAGGTCGTACTCACCCGCAGTCACTACCTCCAACTTGCCGTCAGTCATTCGTAAGCCATTAGGTAAGCTGCTAACTAGATTTACGTTACCTTTTTGCCCTTTAAACGCCAGAGGGATTGAAAGATTTGGTTGATAGGTAAGCGGCATTTCAATGTCTTTTATAACTGGATGAGGCGCGCGATTAACTTCAAGATCAAAACGAGTTTTGCTTGCAGGATAATTACGCATGTCATGCTCGTAAATTTCCACTTCAGCAGCACCAACACCTTTGATCAGTAATGCTTCACCATTTTCTGTTTTAGCAACAACGTCTTCACCACGAATGATTCTCAGCTCATAGTCACCGTAGGCGTTCGTCACCTTAGGGAAAATTCGTCCACCTTCCTCATAAGTTGTGACAATATCCGCTGCGCTGATTTCTTGACGCTTGCCTTGTTTTACATCCACAAAAAATTGCGCTGTTTGCTGTTTATCTAGAAACGCGTCGCTGTAAGTTGCAGTCGCTTCAACCGTTAATCGCCCAACATTATGAACAAGAAGCAAACCCGTTTCAGGGTCTAGCAACTCGGCCACCTTGCTGTCTGGTACGCTATTTATGATTTTGTAAGAAATACGTTGCGTTTGAGCTTTATCTAGACGCACTGGTTCTAACGTCAACCCTTCTCGATACTCGTCTTCAAGCAAAGCGAACTGTAATTGCCCCGGAGCTACTGCATGCAGTTTAACCGTAGCGCGAACTTGTTTCGGCAAGTAAAAGTCGTTACCTGAATCAGTAATCAGCACCGATGCCTGACCAACTGAACCTAATGAATATACCGACCCGTTCTCATCAACACGAATCAAGTTATGACCACTTTCTACCTCATAACTCAGTTCGCCTTTTTGGCCACGGACGATCAACGCTTTTCCTTCTGACTCAATCGCATTGAAATTCAGATCACTCACTGAAAGTTCAGTATTGATACCTCGCTCTACAGTCACAGAAAATCTTGCTTCAGAAGATTCATAAGCAGAGCTACTATCTGTAGCAAGAATAGTCGCCGTTCCTGGGCGCAGAATTTGTAGTATTCCTGAGTCATTAATTTTCACGACATTTGGCGGATTAGAATCAATGACTTGGTAAGATACCGACCCATGTACATTGCTCAGTTTTGCTTCAGTAACCGTTCCCACTCCTTCAAACTTCAATACCGTGTCTTCCACTTTTAATTGCGGACGGTTCTGCTTTGTTATCGTAGTTGGTGTCTTCGTATTGTTCGGCTTAGAGTCTCCCCCACCGCCACAGCCAGCAAGTAAAGCTGCGAGAAAAAGCAAATAGTAATTTCTGTTCATTTTTAGTAATACTTTGTTACATACAAGATGGGGCGATAATAATACGATGTTTTATTAATCACTATCCCCATTTTTGAGTACTTTATTACTTAAGTAATTGCTACTGTATTCATCCTAAAAACAAATACTCAAAAATAGCGACCAAATTACATGAAAACACAAAAAGCAAACGTTTAAATCAAACTCTTCCATTAATTTAGTAAAAATTAATATTCAATAAAATAAAACATGAAAAAGAAAGAGAAAAAATTGCGTTATTTTTTCTTTCATTATGATGTAAAGGATTAATGGACTGTAAAAACAAATGGTTAATGAAAAATAGAAGAGAGAATAAATATCGTTTATATTTATAAAAATCTGGTAGGAAATAGTTTTAAAAGCATAATCAAACTACCTTTTAACATTTAAAATACTAAAAGGTAGAATTAACATTAGATAGAATTCTTATAGGGCGAGTTATTTTAGGATTGGTAACTCTGTTGTGTATTTAATGGACTCCATAGCAAATGTTGAAGTCACATTAGATAGCCCTTTTACGCTATTAACTAACCGCTTATAGAATTCGTCAAAACACTTCATATCTTTGACTAGTACTTTCATCATGTAGTCATACTCGCCAGCCATACGATAAAACTCCATTACCTCAGGAAAGTCACTCACAGTTGTAACAAAATGGTGATACCAACCTTCGGAATGATCAATCGTTTTTAACTGAACAAATGCAATGAAAGATAGCTCGAGCTTTTCTGCACTTAACAACGCCACGCGTTTTTCGATGTAGCCCTCTTCTTCCAACCTTTTCAAGCGCTTCCAGCATGGTGTTGTAGTAAGATTGACTCGCTCAGCCACGTCATTTAATGACAAGGTGCTGTCGGTTTGTAGTAAAGCAAGCAGCTGCTTATCTATTCGATCTAAACTCATTTCTATAAAACCCATAAAATGCAGAAAATTTTTCTACAGATATCTTTATTAAGAGTAACAATAGCAAAGTTTTTCTCGGAAATTATAGATAAATTATCCCTATCTAATACTTATCTATCGATTTCCCAAGGAGAGACGCCATGTGTACTGACCACAATTGGATCAACAATGCAGTGCGTAAAATTGAAGCAGACTTCCAACGTTCTGCTGATACTCACTTATTTAAACTCGAACTACCTTCTCTTGATGGTATCGATATCTATCTAAAAGATGAGAGTACGCACCCTACAGGCTCTCTTAAGCATCGATTGGCGCGCTCATTATTTCTTTACGCTATTTGTAATGGATGGATTGGTCCTGAAACCACTGTAATCGAGGCGTCCTCAGGCAGCACTGCCGTTTCGGAAGCGTATTTTGCGCGTTTACTTGGCTTACCGTTCATTGCCGTCATGCCGAAAACCACTGCACGTAAAAAGATCGAACAAATTGAATTTTACGGTGGTAAAGCGCACCTTGTTGAACGATCAGATCAGATTTATGACGAGTCTCGACGCTTGGCTCAAGAACTAAATGGTCACTACATGGACCAGTTTACTTATGCTGAACGCGCTACTGACTGGCGCGGTAACAACAACATCGCGAACTCTATCTTTAGCCAAATGGAGTTAGAAGATCACCCGATTCCTAGCTGGGTAGTGATGAGTCCTGGAACAGGCGGCACATCCGCAACCATTGGCCGTTTTATTCGTTACCAAAAATACGACACCAAGCTTTGCGTGGTAGACCCTGAAAACTCAGTGTTTTACGACGCTTTCCAGTCAGGAAACCACTCATTGAAAGGTGATACTGGCAGCAAAATTGAAGGTATCGGTCGACCACGTGTCGAGCCAAGCTTTATTGCAGGTGTTATTGACGAGATGCGCAAAATTCCAGACGCTGCCAGTGTGGCAACCGCCCATTGGGTATCTCAGCTGATTGGGCGTAAAGTCGGCGCATCAACAGGCACCAATCTTTACGGTGTGCTGCAATTGGCTTGTGAGATGAAACAACGCGGTGAGAAGGGTTCCATCGTGACGCTTCTATGTGATTCTGGAGAGCGTTACCTAGATACGTATTATGACTTAACATGGGTAAAAGAGAACATCGGCGATATTCAACCTTACTTAGCTCAACTCGAAGTCATTCAAGCAAAAGGTTGCGTTGAGCCAGCTTGTTGCGGCTCAACTAACGCTTAACGTGCAAACTGGACTTTAAAAAAACAGCCCAACTTCATGCGGGCTGTTTTTATCGCTGGGTTTTACTTTTTCTGGCGCGCTTCAAACGCAGCCAATTGTTCTGGCGTTGCCGCTGGTTGATGATTTTGTTTCCATTCATCGTAAGTCATGCCGTAAACACGTTCGCGAGCGTCATCAATATCTAAATCCAAACCGAGATTTTCAGCCTCAGATTTATACCATTTGCTAAAGCAGTTGCGACAGAAGCCCGCAAGGATCATCAGGTCGATGTTTTGTACGTCTTTGTTGGCATCTAAATGCGCCAATAAACGGCGAAATGTCGCCGCGTCTAACTTATCTTGTTCTTCTTGAGTCAAGTTTTTGTATTTGAATTCAGCCACTTTCCTTTCCTTCTCTCTTATTTAACTAGCTTTCGTCACCATATCTAGTTAGTCGGTAGTCATGAGTAAGAAGTATGCTTTAGCGCAACAATTCCCATTCTAAAATCACTACCTTTGATAAAAGCTGATATGATAATTACCATCCATCCTATTGATTAAATTAACATTTAAACAAATCATTACAACGGTCTTTTACCAAGGTTATCGTCTAGTTATGAAAAACGCCATTCTATTATTGTCTGCCTTGACCATTAGCGTGCCAACTTTAGCTGCTCAAGAACAAGCTCATCAATCTTATTTTTATCTGGGTACTGGTAACGTTGGTTTTGATACACCGTACTTCGGCTCGGATAGAGACAATGAGTGGTCAACACCACATATCACAGTTGGCTGGGGTTACCATGTAAACCAATACCTCGCGTTTGAAGGGGTTCTGCGCTATTCACAAAATGAACTTAAGAACGATGCTCTAAAAACTGACTTAGATCTTCACTATTACCAAGCAGGTATGTCTGCTGTTGTAACAAGTGATAACTTAGGCGATACGCCGCTGTCACTGTTTGGTCGCGTAACTGCGCTTGGCACTCAAGCTGAAATGTATGTTCCAAACGAACAAAAAGTCACAGATGATTCAGGCGCGCTATTCAACATCGGTGCTGGTGTCCATTGGGATATGAGCAAAGATATCTGGTTACGCGCAGAGTACATTTATAATGTCGCAGATATGGGTTTTGAAGATTTTTACGACGGCTACGAAGGTGTACAAATCAGCCTAGGGAAACGCTTCTAATCGAACGCTTCCGAGCTAACTTTAAACCGATAAAGAGAAGCCGAGGTTATTACCTCGGCTTTTATGTTTTAACGTTTGATTTAAGGGTGCGCTATACGGCCCTTCGTATCATGGCTAATTGCTTTGTTTAACTCTGCTTCTACATGACCTGGTGCTTGTGTTTTCGCCGAAATCAATCGGTACATTGCCGGGATAACAAACAAGGTCACCAATGTCGCAAACCCCATCCCGAAAAAGATTACCGTACCCACGGCAATACGGCTCTCATAACCCGCCCCTGTCGATACTATCAACGGAATTGCGCCAGCAAGTGTGGTAAACGCAGTCATCAAGATTGGACGTAGACGTCGCGCAGCTGCATCAATGATCGCTTTTTCAAACTCAACGCCACGATCACGTAGCTGATTGGCAAATTCTACGATCAAAATACCGTTTTTCGTCACCATACCAATCAACATGATCATGCCGATCTGACTATAAATGTTCATACCTTGGCCCATAATAACCAAACCAAGAAAGCCACCAAATACACCCATCGGCACCGTAAACATGACCACTAACGGGTTTACGAAGCTTTCAAACTGAGCCGCCAACACGAGATACGCCACTAGCAGTGCCAATGCAAACACAACAGCAACACTCGCTTGGTTCTCTTTAAAGTCTTTCGACTCCCCCGAATAACTCACCGAAATGTCACCCGGTAAGTTGTCGATGGCTTCCTGGTCTAGGTAATTCAGCGCATCTCCTAATGTATAACCTTCCGACAGGTTGGCAGTAATAGTGATGGACTTCTGTTTGTTGTAGTGAGAAAGACGAATAGAGGCCGCCACTTCTTCAATTTTTGTGACCGCATCTAACGTCACTAGCTGACCGCTATTCGTGCGCAGATAAATCTGACTTAAATCTGCAGCATTATTAAAGCTATTTTCATCACCGCGAAGATACACATCGTACTCTTCGCCACGCTCAACATAAGTCGTTTCGCTTTTACCACCGAGCATGATTTCTAGGGTGTCAGAAATGTCTTTAACACTGACTCCTAGCTCTGCGGCACGCTGTCGGTCAACTGTAACCAATAACTCAGGCGTTTTTTCCGAGTAATCTATCTCTGCTCCTTCCATCATTGGTGATTCTTCTGCTTTGTTCTTTAGCATTTCAGCCCAAACAACGAGCTCATCGTAATCAGAGCCGCCTAATACGAACTGAACTGGCTCACTCGAACCACCTTGGAAACCTGGCATAAATGGGAACACTCGAACATCTGGGATACCTGCCAATTCTTTCCGTACTTTGTTAAGGGCTTGCTGAGCCGTGATATCACGTTCGTTCCAATCTTCTAGAATCATGATCACAAAGCCTGTCTGGTCTCCTGCCTGGCCACCAAACGCTGGCGTTTGGATGCTGAATGACTTCAGATAACCTTGCCCTAGTAATGGCATCAATCGGTCTTCGACAATATCCATATTGGCTGACATACGATTGTATGACGTAGCATCTGCACCGCGCACAAACGCAAATATCACACCGCGATCTTCTTGTGGGGTCAACTGGGCCGGTACCTGATTCATCAAGAAATAGCTACCGCCCAAACAAGCTAGAATCACCAGCGGAGCAGCCCAACGTACTTTCAATGCGCTTTTCAATAATGCGCGATAGCCACTCTCAAGCTTGCTAAACAAGCGATCAACCGCTTCATTGAATCGATTTGGTTTTACATTCGCCTTCAAAATCTGACTACCTAATACAGGAGTCAGCGTCAGGGCAATCAAAGAGGAGAATATGACCGACATAGCTAGCAATACAGAAAACTCTGTAAATAGTAGACCTACCATGCCATCCATAAAGGAGATCGGTAAGAACACCATCACCAGCACTAATGTTGTTGCTATAACAGCAAAACCAACCTCTCTTGTGCCTTTATATGCGGCGAGTAATGGCGATTCACCGCGTTCGATATGGTGGAAGATATTCTCTACAACCACAATTGCGTCATCCACCACCAAACCAATCGATAATATCAATGCCATCAAGGTGATCAAGTTGATAGAAAACCCAAAGTAGTACGCGGCAATGAACGAAGAAATCAGAGAAACAGGTACCGTAACCGCAGGAATTAAGGTTGCACGAGCTTGACCGATGAAAATGTACAACACCAAAATCACCAAGCCGCCCGTGATAAATAGCGTGCTGTACACCTCTTCGATTGAACGCTCGATAAACACTGTCGCGTCGTAATCTATCGCAAGACGTGTACCTTCTGGTAAGAACTTCTGGATGTTATCGACTTCAGACCTAACCAGCTTCGCTACTTCTAACGGGTTTGCGTCTGACTGCGGTACCACACCAAGACTGATGTTTACTACACCATCACTTTTGAAGGTTGAGTTTTCGTTTTCTGCACCAATGAAGACATCTGCTACATCTTTTAAATAGATAGGTGTATTGTCGCTTGCGCGTTTAATGACAAGATATTGAAAATCTTCAGGCGTGTTATAAGTACGAGCCGTACGCACGGACATTACTGTTGAGTCGTTGCGAACTTCACCACCTGGGCTTTCTAGGTTCTCACTTCGCAAAGCTGATGTAATGTCCGAAGCTGTAACTGAACGTCCAGCCATTAGTTCTGGCTTAAGCTTCACGTACATTACCTTGTACAAACCACCGGAGAGATCAATGGAGCTAACCCCAGAGATCAGGCTAAAGCGGTCCATCAATACACGTTCGGCATAATCCGTTAATTGAGTACGGTCCATCTCTGCAGAACTGAGATTGATGTAGAGCGACGCCTCTCCCGAGCCATTGTTCTTATAAACAATAGGGTCATCCGCTTCATCAGGTAGCGAGCGCTGAGCACGAGCTACGGCATCACGCACGTCGCTCACACCTGTGTTGAGATCGTAACCTAACTCAAACGTGATCGTGATACGCGACATGCTGTTACGAGTAGTGGAGCTAATTTCATCAACCCCACTGATCCCAGAAAGCTGGTCTTCCAAAACGGAGGTAATTTGGCTTTCAATAATAGTCGCCGATGCACCCTCATAACGCGTACTGATAGAAACGACTGGGCTTTCTATATCAGGCATTTCACGAACGGCTAATTTGGTGAATGACACAAAGCCAAACACACACAACAGCATGCTCAGAACCAACGCCGCGACAGGGCGTTTAACTGAAACGTCGGACAGTAACATTAGTTTTCTTCCTCATCCGATTCACTGTCATTGCGTGTCACATCCGTGGTGTTCGCTTTTAGTGGCGCGACAATTTCTTTCACTTCGACACCATCACGCATGTTAACAATGCCTTGAACCACAATCTTGTCACCAATCTCAACACCAGATTCGATCACCACCTCGTTGCCAACACGAGCACCTAGCGACACTTCTTGACGAGTAGCTTTGTTATTTTCATCAATTACATATACAAAACGTTTAGTTCCGGAGTATTCAAGTGCTTGAACAGGAATGATTGGCGCCTTAATAGCAGGAAATGCTAGTGAAGCGTTCATCAACATGCCCGGCTTCAATTGATTTTCTGGGTTATCAAACTCAATACGCACGCGAAGATTCAGTGTTTCGGCGCTGATCCGCGTATCAATACCTGTGACTTTACCAGTAAAGGTCTGGCTACCCCATGCACTGGTTTTAGCGATGACTTCCATACCAATAGAAAGCATCGATAAATAGCGCTCCGGTACTTGTAAATCCAGTTCCATGACGGAAAGATCATCCAACGTCAAAAGTTCAGTACCCGCACTGACCATTTTGCCGCGGCTAAAATCGATAAAACCAACAGTGCCAGAAAATGGGGCAGTAATATGGAGGTCAGCTAAATTGGCTTGAGCAGCATCAAGCCTCGCTTGTGCTATTTCAACACTGGCTTTTTGTGCATCGATTTCAGTTTGAGTAATCGCATTCCGCTTAACCAAACGTTGGAACTCTTTTAACTTACGCTGTTCATCTTTTAGATACGCCTTTGCCTCAATCAAAGCGGCTTGAGCCTTATCGTCATCTAACTTAATTAATAGCTGGTCTTGCTGGACATTTTGATTCGCTTTAACAGCGATTTGATTCACTTTGCCGGCGACTTCCGATGCGACAACCACAGACTCCGCTGCCTTTAATTTGCCGATAAGAGTTAAGGATTGATTGATCTCGTGCGTTTCTACTTGTTCAGTCACAACGGTAACCGCTGAGCCTCCTCGCATCGCAGCGCAAACCGATGGAGAACTCAGTAATATAGAAAGCGTTAAAACAGATAACGATAACGTGGCTTTCATGCTCATGATATTGACTTCTAAACGAATAAACTTATGTCATTAAACTGCTTACAGTTTATCAGTAGATACGGTGTTTAACGTCAAGTAGTGTAAATTCAAGTAAAAAGCGCGCTTCTCTTCTGTTCAAAGGACAAACAAAACGCTGACTTTCTACCATCTTTGCCCAAAAAGACAGCATTCAACGTAAAAACGTAAGAAAAACGCTTTACAGCCTGAGCGAGTTTGCTATGATTCGCTCCGCACTTGGGAGATGAGTTGGGAAAACATCTTACTAAGTATAAAAATCCTCTGGAGGGGTTCCCGAGTGGCCAAAGGGAGCAGACTGTAAATCTGCCGGCACTGCCTTCGATGGTTCGAATCCGTCC
>NZ_JAWPOX010000258.1:0-891 GCF_033344475.1 Vibrio sp. 1288 | reverse complement strand
TGGAATCCGTTCATAACGCAGTAAGGAGTAAGATATGCACGACTTAGCATCAATTCGTGCTTTTGATGCGCTTAACCAACACAAAAGTTTGACCGCAGCCGCCAAAGCACTGAATCAGCCGAAATCCACCGTGAGCCGCCGCTTAGCACAATTAGAAGCCGACTTTGGCCAAGCGCTAACGACTCGACAAGGCAACCGCTTGATTCTGACACGCGCAGGGGAGATTTTTGCCGACTACAGCCGCCAGTTCCTAGAGCTCAGCGAGGAAAGTTATGAAGCGCTTCAAGGCTTAAATAATCAAGTATCAGGCTCTCTACATATCGTTTGCCACGCAGCGTTAGTTCGCAGTTGGTTAGGCGATGTGCTCAATGAATTTCTGGCGGAGAACCCTGACGTCAGAGTCCAGCTCACCAGTGATTTTTCCGATACACACCACGATCCAGATTTGTTTATCTGGCTAGGTGAACACAAAGGGCTGGATTGGCGCAAAGAAACGCTTGGCGTATTTCGTTACACCCCATTCGCGTCGCCAAACTACATCGAAAAACATGGCCCCATCCACCACCCGAGAGAACTAAACAAACATCCGTGGATAGATTTTGGGTCGATACAAGAGAATGGTTTGCGACTCTCGCACCCAGAACAAGGGGAGTTTTTTCTAGAACCATTTGTCAGCCGACTCTATAGCGACAACATTGCTATGCAGATCGATAGTATCGCCAACGGACACGGCATTGGTCTCTTGCCGACTTGGACTGCACAAGGGTATGAGAAACATCACCCCGGCCGTATCACCCCATGCCTTGAAGGCTGGCTTTCAGAGCCAATAACGATCAACTGTTATACACCAGCAGGGCGTCATCCTCTTCGCTTATCCGTACTGCTTGAAGA
>NZ_JAWPOX010000257.1:0-893 GCF_033344475.1 Vibrio sp. 1288 | reverse complement strand
TGAAGCAGCCGGGCAAAAACGTAACAGGTTTATCAGACCTGTCTCCAGTGGCTCAGCACGTTGAGCTCATTCAAGAAATCCTTCCTCAAGTCAAAAGCATTGGTGTCGTCTTCAACCCTGGTGAGGCGAATGCGGTGACGCTGGTTAACCTTCTAAAAGAAAGTGCAGAGGCGAAAGGCATTAAAGTGGTGGAAGCCACAGCTTTGAAAAGTGCCGATGTTCAATCTGCTACGCAAGCCATCGCAGCAAAATCAGACATCCTTTACGCGCCTACGGATAACACTGTAGCGAGTGCGATCGAAGGCATGATTGTCGCGGCGAACCAAGCGAAAAAACCAGTCTTTGGCGGTGCAACATCTTATGTTGAAAAAGGTGCGATTGCTGGCCTTGGTTTTGACTACTACCAAGTCGGTGTGCAAACGGCAGATTACGTAGCAGCCATACTTGATGGTCAAGAGCCAGGCAAGCTGGATGTAAAAGTCGCAACGGGTTCTGATTTGGTCATCAATGAGAGCGCCGCTTCTAAGTTGGGCATTCAACTGCCGAGTTCTGTTGTTCAACGTGCGACTAGCATGCAGTAAATCACTTATCTTGAGGTAAGGACTCTTTCTCTCAGGCCCATTTGTCTCAGCATGAAAAATGGGCTAGTAAATCGTAAGTTTATGAGAGCAAAGTTTTTTCTGAGCGGATTGCTCTCTTTACCTCGACCTAAGTTGAAAGTTGTAACGTCAGATCGCTGCTAGCGATCTGAACATGCAGAAAGGAGCAGTTATGTCTGCATTTGCTTTTTTTGGCGCGCTTGAGATCGGCTTGATTTATGGCTTGGTTGCTTTGGGCGTCTATCTTACGTTTCGTGTTCTTGATTTTCCTGACTTAAGTGTTGATGGTAGTTT
>NZ_JAWPOX010000256.1:0-895 GCF_033344475.1 Vibrio sp. 1288 | reverse complement strand
ATGCATCATATTGGCCAGGGCCAAACTCAGGGACGGACACAGGGAAAGTAGGATGGAAAACAAGCAGATACTGGTCGTCGATGACAACCTCGACCTTCGCGAAGCGTTGTCAGATTACCTTGGCCGCGCAGGGTTTGAAGTGCTTTGCGCGGAAAACGGCGGCGTGATGTGGCAACTGCTCAACGATCACCATCCTGATTTGATCATCCTCGATATTATGATGCCCGGTGAAGACGGCTTTACCCTGTGCCAGAAACTGCGCAAAAACTCCGATATCCCGATCATCATGCTGACCGCCGTCACTGAAGAAGCCGACCGAGTCGCAGGACTAGAAATGGGCGCTGACGACTACATCACCAAATCATTCAGTCCGCGTGAACTGCTCGCGCGCATCAAAACGATTCTGAGACGCAGCCAAACGACCGCCAATAGCAAACTGACGCGTAAAGTGCGTTTTGACGACTGGTTGTTAGATACCGTGACGCGCCAACTGACCCACGTCGCTAGCCGCGAAGTTAAACAACTCAGCGGTGCCGATTTGTCGTTGCTTGGTTTATTTGTCAACCATGCACAATCGATATTGTCGCGCGATGATATTGCACGTGAGATTTGGGGACGCGATGCTGACCCGTTTGAACGCGGCATTGACGTGCAGATCAGCCGCTTGCGTCATCACCTTGAAGATAAAGACCGTTCGCTGATCCTAACGGTGCGCAACAAAGGCTACATGCTGACCACGGACGTGCATTATGAGAATTAAACGCTGGACGGGATCACTGGTCGTTCGTACCAGTGTGTTCTTGTTGCTGGTGATCATTCTGGCGCAGGTATTATCCGGGATTATCTGGTATCAACACGCCAGCGAACGCGATAAAGAAGGCCTGACCACCACGGT
>NZ_JAWPOX010000255.1:0-897 GCF_033344475.1 Vibrio sp. 1288 | reverse complement strand
TTCTTGTAAATATCATTACCGCTGTGAATAAGCTCAATGATTGAGGCGATGTTTTCATTTCTCATATCTTCTCCTTTATTTTACTGCGGTTACTTTATTGCAGTGCTTAAGCGCAACTTATATTGCGATGCCTTAGCTATTAAATATGAACAATATTTTTCATGTGGCATTTTATATCTAGCATTTTGTATGCCATGAATATTGAGTGTGAGAGATGCCAGATAATATAAGGAGTAAGCATGGTGGTGGTTATTAATTGCGCGTGATTGCTTGTGGGGAATAAGAAAAAATTACAAATAAGAATCCATTCAAAGGAAATAATTACAGGTCATTTTGCAACGATAGGAGTTATTTAAATTCTATTTCAATAAAAACAATGACTTATTAAGTTGGCACAGTAATCGCAATACCACTCACGAGGAAACAAAAAGAATTCACTTTTATCAGATTACTTCTCAGCGGAATCACAACCGTTTAATCCAAGGTAATCTCAATCAACGGAGGCTAGTTATGGCTAATACAAAAGAAAGCGCAGTTAAACCTCAAGAGCAATTTGAAGAGGCGTACCACCTTGCAGAGCAAGCCACTTCAGAAGCGGTTGGCGCCATGAAAGAACATGCCAAAGAGAAGCTGGAAGTCGGCGCAGAGAACATTCAGCAAGCGACCAAATCCGCAGAAAACGTCATTAAAGAGCGCCCGCTGTTGAGTATCGGTTGTGCATTCCTGGCAGGTTGGGCGGTCTCTAAGCTCATCAAATAAGCCTGTTCCTTACATTTCGCTCTAATCATGAAGGAAGAGTTTTATGAATGACTCCGAGCGTACCATCAATGAGCGCCAAGGCTCGGCTACTGCAGACAGTAGCCGAGCCCTAAATGGGGCTAAAAATCAGGAAGTTGA
>NZ_JAWPOX010000254.1:0-901 GCF_033344475.1 Vibrio sp. 1288 | reverse complement strand
GTGGACTTCTATGACATTTTTAACCATCGGCTTTTATCCCTCTATTATCGAAGTTGGCAATTGAGTCAGTTAACCATACAAGCGCGTGCGCATGCAAAAAATCAGCGCTCCCCATTAACTGATTGCATGTCGTCATTGACTGGCGATGGGAATGATCTTGCACTGCATTATGGCGGCATGTATGCATCTCCAACACGAAGTAAAGGTGCATTGAAGAGCATTTTGGAATGTTTGTCTGGTTGCCAAATTCGTATTCACGAGTTTCAAGGTCAATGGATGCGACTGTCTAAATCTGAACAAACACGTTTGGGATCGAAAAGTATGCCCGAAGGCCAGTTTGCACAACTCGGTGCTGGTGCGTCACTAGGAAAAAGAGCCTGGAATATCAATGCAAGTACAACAATTGAGTTTCTCCCAAAGGAAAGTAAGCAAGTCACAAATCTATTACCCAAGACCAATACATTGAAAACAATAAAACAGGTAGCAGGTGACTTCATTGGCAAACACAAGCACGTTAAATGGCAACTCACGACTAAACATAGTCTATTGCCTCAAGTTCAAATATCTAAGCAACAAGGTCAGTTAGGTGTCGGCTCTGTACTGAAAAAACATGAACGTACGGAAGATCGCAACATAACAATTACGGTTTAAAGGAAACATAATGGCTTCATTATCACTTTCAGCGTTGGTCGAAAGATTGTCTCCGCAAGCGAAAGAAACGCTAGAGCAAGCGGCTGCAATGGCAAGTTCGCGTACACATCATAGTATAGAGTTGACCCACTGGTTGTTGACGATAGTTCAACATCCATCCGGTATTTATTCAGAAGTGTTTGAAGCTTTTGATATTGATGAAAGAAAAGTCGAAGAACAACTGCAAGCTCAGCTAGAAAAATACAAAACG
>NZ_JAWPOX010000253.1:0-901 GCF_033344475.1 Vibrio sp. 1288 | reverse complement strand
AATTGGCAATCCACTCACGCTTAAACCAAATCACATGAGTCTCGCACTTGCTTTCGACCAATGTGGAGTGAATTGAATGAGGCACACCAGGCGCGATCAATAGCATTTGGTTGTGAGTCACTTCTAATTCGTGATGACCAATATGCAAACTGCCAGTGAAATGTCGATGAATGACCAACTCAAACACATCATCGTGAAAATGGAGGTCGTACTCTTTCTCTACCTCATCAATGCGACGATAGCGCCAAGAAAAACCTGGTCTCTGCGGTACTTTTTCGATGTGCGCCATTGGCAACTCCACAAGATAGTATTGTTTCACGCTCAAATAATATCAGTATTGCCGACATAATCTTCATCACGCCGAAATAGTATTGATATTAAACGGCATACTATCAACTTGGTGTTGCCCCTCTCCTTATTCTTGCCTTGTAAAGACAAACTAACTAAGGAAGCTTTTATGAGCCACTTCACTATCAAGCTACGCCAAATCCTGCACAAGACACGCGATGAATGGGCAAAATTCTCTATCAGAGAAATGGAAATCCCACCTAACACCATCGCCAAATTTTATGGTTACAAATCGAGTTGTGATCTTGAGCAAATTCTTAAACAGGATAAAAACGACGCCAATTCGGACATTTGCTCGACACCTTGTGCGAGATCTCTCACAAGCGATGTAAGCAAAACGACCATCTTTGACTAAGATAAAATCAAAAAATGCATATAAATAGTTGAAAATTAAAACTTATAGTATTTTTCATAATATTCGCTGCCAAAGTTTTTTTACCTAGCTGATTGAGAGTAATCAGCAAAACATCAATACTGATTGTGTCGACAGGATGTTGGCGGGAACAGGAAAAAAGCCTAATGGACTAGGTATCTTCAGGATGAAGATGTGGTA
>NZ_JAWPOX010000252.1:0-903 GCF_033344475.1 Vibrio sp. 1288 | reverse complement strand
AATGCGTCCTAATGCCGTGAGCCGTGAAGAGAAGAAAGAAAAGATCGAGCACCACGTGCGTGAGATCCTAACCCTGCTTCAACTCGACCTTACGGATGACAGCCTAGAAGAGACGCCACATCGCATTGCAAAAATGTACGTGGACGAGATTTTCTCTGGTTTGGATTACTCCAACTTCCCAAAAATCACGGTTATTGAAAACAAGATGAACGTAAGTGAAATGGTTCGCGTGAAAGACATCACCGTAACCAGCACGTGTGAACACCATCTTGTCACGATCGACGGCAAAGCGGCCGTTGCGTATATTCCTCGTGGTAAAATCATTGGTCTCTCTAAGATCAACCGCATTGTCCGTTTCTTCGCGCAACGTCCTCAAGTTCAAGAGCGTATGACACAGCAAATCCTAGTTGCTTTGCAAACATTGCTTGAGTCTGACGATGTGGCCGTGACTATCGACGCGACGCACTACTGCGTGAAATCACGTGGTGTTATGGATGCAACCAGCGAAACGACAACCACAGCTTTAGGTGGTATTTTTAAGAGCAACCCAGCCACTCGCGCTGAGTTTCTGCATGGTTTACGCTAGTCAAAGCGAAGTATAGATTTGAGAGAGGATGGCAACGTGCCATCCTTTTTTATACCTGAATCATGGGTAAGTGAGTCGCAATAAATAATATTTATGCAATTGTGTGTTGACAGTCACATTCGTTGCTCTTAGTATATGCGCCCAATGAACGGCTACAACGTGTAATCGTTTGTTTTGAAAAGAGATATCTCTCTAAGTTCAGCTGATCTCGGTCAGTTGTCTTTCTTTTTTTCTAATAATAGAAAGACAACAAATTTGAGACTTGGCATGACTACACAAAGCACTATCAGCACCTCTTCCATTTCCGCTCCTGTAAC
>NZ_JAWPOX010000251.1:0-904 GCF_033344475.1 Vibrio sp. 1288 | reverse complement strand
GTGAAGATTACATTGCCATTTGCTAGTAATGAGCTTCAGCGCACATTGCAAGAATGGATTCAACAACAGCAAGCATCCAAAGCTGTAGCCGCGTTTCCGTTTCACATTGAACTCGGCGTAAAAGCACTAGAAACGCAGGTTTCTAATGCGGTGAAAGGTGTGAAGAATATCATTGCGGTGAGCTCTGCAAAGGGTGGGGTGGGCAAATCCACAACAGCCGTTAACTTAGCCTTGGCTATCGCGCAGTCGGGAGCGAAGGTTGGCCTATTGGATGCCGATATATACGGTCCATCGGTTCCGATGATGCTCGGCCAGGAAGATGCGAAACCAGAAGTTCGTGATGGCAAATGGATGGAGCCTATTTTTGCTCACGGCATCTATACTCATTCTATTGGCTATTTAGTTAATAAATCTGAAGCAGCGATCTGGCGTGGCCCTATGGCATCGAAAGCGTTAGCTCAGCTATTGAATGAAACCGATTGGCCAGATCTGGATTACCTAGTGATAGACATGCCTCCAGGCACGGGTGATATCCAGTTGACGTTGTCACAACAAATTCCTGTTACCGGCACGGTTTTGGTGACGACGCCACAAGATTTAGCGTTGGCAGACGCGCGCAAAGGCGCAGCAATGTTTAACAAAGTCAATGTGCCAGTAGTAGGTGTGGTCGAAAATATGAGTTACCACATTTGTAGCCAATGTGGCGCGACTGAACACATCTTTGGTATGGGTGGCGCGGAGAAAATGTCTCAAGAGTTTGGCTTAGCGCTATTGGGCCAAATTCCGTTGCATATTTCTATGCGAGAAGACATTGATGCTGGTGTGCCAACCGTTGCGAGACGACCTGACAGTGAGCATTCAGGCTACTACAAACAGCTTGCAGATCGAGTGTGTAGCACAATGT
>NZ_JAWPOX010000250.1:0-904 GCF_033344475.1 Vibrio sp. 1288 | reverse complement strand
TCAACTCAAACAACCTGTGCAACACACTTATGAAGATAAATCGTTCTAAACGATGTTCGTCTTGCCTACAGATTCAGCCGCCATCTCGGCTGGATACTGTAGGCCTTTTTGTTTCTGCCTGTTTGTTGTTCAGCACTTCTTTTCTTTGCCAGGCAAAACCCAATACTACTGATATAGAACAGCAGTATCAGGTTCTTGCGCCTTATAAATTACAAATCGACCAACGTCTCACTTCCGTCAATCCACTTCTCGACCACATCTTTAAGCAACTCAAAAGCAAGTCACTGCCCAAAAGTCTCGTTTTGGTGCCAATGCTAGAATCTTCTTACAACGCAAAAGCCGTTTCTCACGCCAACGCCGCGGGATTATGGCAATTGATTCCTGCAACAGCGATGCGCTTTGGTTTAACGGTTGATTCGAATGTGGATGAGCGTTTCGATACCCAAGCCAGCACGAAAGCTGCATTGGACTATCTGGCGTTTTTATACAACAAGTTTGATCAAAACCTCGCATTAACGCTGGCGGCCTATAATGCAGGAGAAGGCCGAATTGCTCGCGCTATAAAGAAAGCGGGCACCGATGACTTCCAACAGCTCACTCTGCCAAAAGAAACACATCAGTACGTCAGTCGTTTCTTCGCCTTGGAAAAACTGATAGATATCGGGCAGTTACAACACTCTTCTTTTCAGCCATTGCTTCTATTTGCTGCTGAATCTGCGGCACCATCACAGCCTCTGATCGACTTTAGTCGACTTCCTCCACTCGTTAATTTGTGATAATAATCACCAAAACAACGAATGTCAGAAGAACGTAAAATTACAAGATCCTGTTCTGCTAATTTAAAAACTCGTGATCTCGATGCAAACGTGTGCAAAAAAGTTAAGGTAATGTATCTCAAGAATAA
>NZ_JAWPOX010000249.1:0-905 GCF_033344475.1 Vibrio sp. 1288 | reverse complement strand
GAGTGTACTGCACACTCACGGCTACAAGGCGAGCATACTGGCTCGCACCGCCAAACTGCTCACTCGCACTTTTCCGCGTTTGGTCTCAACTTATCATGCAGGTGAGTCGTCATCGGGCAAACTGTGGCTTTACGACGGGTTGGACAGATGCTCAGGCTATCTCTCGGATCACTGCTTTGCAGTAAGCAAAAATATTCAAGATAAAGTGCTCTGCCCCTCGCAACTACTCAACAACTTTGTCGCGTTACCAAGCATGAACAACCATTATCAAGAGATCTCGTTTGTTGGTCGCTTAAGCCATGAAAAAGGCGCAGATCAATTTATCGAGTTAGCAAAAGCCTGCCCTGATTATCGCTTCTCTATCTATGGCGATGGGCCTGAGCGACAAAACTTAGAGACAACCGCACCAGCGAATGTCATTTTTCATGGTCATCAAACAGACATGAACGCGGTATGGGAAAATATCAGCGTATTGATGATCTCTTCTCGCTTCGAAGGACTACCCATGGCGGCACTTGAGGCAATGGCACGCGGCATTGTGGTGATCAGTCTAAAGGTCGGACGTTTACCCGACATCATTCAAACAGGCAACAATGGCTTTATTGCCGATGATGTCCCCGCTCTCGCGCTCAATCTACAGTACTGGATGGCGATGGAGAAAAGCCAACAAGAACGAATCCGTAAAAACGCACGCCAAACGATCGTAGAACAGTTTTCAACAGAGAGCGTTATTCCCGTATTGCTAACGCAATATCAAATTGAGATGGATAACTAACCCATATTGGTTCTCAAATTGAGAATTTGTCTCGCTGCCTCTTTGTTTTCATTTCCTCATCTATACATTTCAATCACTTAAACCAATAGCATATTTTGGCATCTCGGTTGCAGTAGTCGAATTAGATTAA
>NZ_JAWPOX010000024.1:0-79188 GCF_033344475.1 Vibrio sp. 1288 | reverse complement strand
TTGGCGCTGGACTAAACAAAGGCCCCCTTTTAGGGGGCTCACACAAAGCCACCTTCTTTAGAAGGTGGTAATTTACTAGATTATCAATCAACTCATAATGGTGATCTTGTACGCCTGCAAGGTTGCCATATTTGGGTTGGTGGCGGTCATTTTCTTTCGCGTGTTGCCAGCCAATGGTGTGACGCACAAAATGCTCTGCAAACGCGTGGGAAACTTCCAAGCAACCTGCCAGTACGGTATCAACATAACTTTGCATGATTGGGCTCTTTTCGCATGGTGGTAGTGGCTCGTCTTTTACGTAAACCCAAATGTCATGTTCTTGGTTAAAACTCGCATCTGTTTCGATTTGATCTGGCTGAAGTTGAATACGATGATAACCTCGCTCACGGCGGTCGAATTCTGCGAGCGCTTCTTCATTTACTTCGAGTAAAACGCCATTAACCTGTCCATCGCCTTGGTTCACCACTAATGGAGAGAGGCTGTAGCTGTCGTCAATCTTCCCCCAGTAGCGAACCAACCCATGTGCTATGACGGGAATGGCTTCTCCCGTTTGTCCGGTTAACTTACGCGACGCAGAATTAATCAAACTGCCATAGCCAAATATGTACATTGTCGTTGCATCCCTTAACTGATAGTTGTGCCTCTCATGTTTATACCTAACCCGCATCTGAAGCACAACTTTACCTCTTAAGTATAATCTTAATTATAAACATGTATTTTTTATACATGTTTATGGTAGCATCAATATGTAGTTGAGTTAACCAGCATCGAGAGACGCTTGAGGGCAAGATAATGCTGAATATCACCGATAAAAAAGTAGAAGAAAAAATCCCCGCATGGCTGCGATTAGGCTTTCGGCCGTTTTTTCTGTTTGGGTCGATTTACGCCATTGTTGCGATTGCGTTGTGGGTGTGGATGTTCCAAGGCGGACAGCCAAACGCATTAGCCGTGCCTGCATTGTGGTGGCACGTACATGAAATGTTGTTCGGTTTTTCGATGGCCATTGTAGTTGGCTTTGTACTGACCGCGGTACAAAACTGGACTGGCATTAATGGTACCAAGCATTACATGCTTCTGGCTTTATTTGGCTTGTGGTTAGTGCCCCGCATATTGCTTTGGACACCAGCACCGTTATGGTTAACCAGCAGTATCGAAGCGGTATTTTTACTGTTTGTCGCCTATGAGGTGGGCATTCGTGTGTATCGAGCCAAAGGTTGGCGTAATTTGTTTTTCGTTCCACTGTTTCTTTTAGCCATCTTTGCGAACTTTGCAAGCTACGCAACGATAAAAGGTATGCCGCCCTTTAGCTCTTCAGCGGTGTGGCAAGCAATGCTGTGGTGGTTTACCTTGCTGTTGTCAGTGATGGGCGGACGTGTGATTCCATTTTTTACTGCGCGTCGATTTAATTTCGAAAAAGCGCAACCATTGGCTTGGTTAGAGTGGTTCGCGAACTTGCCATTGGTAATGCTATTTGTGCTGAGCTTTTTCCCTGTGACGTTTGCAGAACTAGGTAGTCCTTTGATGCTATTTGCAGGTGTTGCTCAGTTGGTGCGTTTTGTTCGCTGGAAACCTTGGTTAACCCTGAGCGAGCCTTTAGTGTGGTCGCTGCATGCTGCGTATTTGTGTTTACCACTAAGCTTAATTTTGCGAGGCGTCTGGGGAGATGCATTTGCCAGCCATAACCTCATTCACCTGTTTGCGATAGGTGCGTTAGGCGGTTTGATTTTAGCGATGATTACACGGGTGACGATGGGACATACTGGTCGCATGATCTACAAAGGGCCAAACATGAGCCTTGCGTTTGCAGCAATTACCGCGGCAGCTTTGGTTCGCAGTTTCGCCGTGATCTTTGATCAAGCGAACATGATACTGTGGATTGATATCAGCGGCGGATTATGGATTGTTGCGTTTGGGCTATTTGTGTGGCGCTTTGGTGTGATGCTTGTGACCCCTCGTGTGGATGGTCACCCCGGATAAGATTCTAATGTGAGTAGAGAAAAGAGGAGCCGCGTGCTCCTCTTTTGGTTTTTTGTTCTTTATAGGTTTAGTGTTTATTCGTCTTCGTCGTCCGCTTTATTCGTGAGCCCCAAGCGTTTAAATAGCCACCACTCTAGACCAAAAATGACAATTAAGGCGATGCAGAACCAGGTGAATGCCATGGTGGATTCCACGCCTGGCATTCCACCAACATTGATACCGAGTAAACCTGTTAAGAAGCTGGTTGGTAGAAAAATCGTTGCTACCAAAGTAAACAGGTAACTGTTTTTATTGGTTTTCTCATCACGATGATGTTTGATCTCTTCTTGGAAAAGCGCCACTTCTCCAAGATAAAACTCAAGTGTTTCATTTATGCGCGTAATATTATTGTGTGCGAAGCGATATTGATGAGGTCTCAAAGCAATCAATTCTGATTCTGACTCCACAAGATCACGGATAGCGTACTGCTGAGGGCGAATAAAACGCTTGATAGAAATCAGTGCTTTTTGAGTCGCCATATGTTTGTACGTCGACTCATCATTCACGTCGAACTGGTTTAGTGTTTCTTCAATCGTATCAAGGTAAATGTCTATTTTACTGTTTAATCCTTCAATGATCTGATGAAGTAAACTGGCAAGACTTTTTGGGCCTTTGTGTTCCGCTAATGCTTGGCGAATCTCCATGATCGCGCGTGATGGAATTTTACGAGTTGAAATGAGTGCGCCTTGAAAGTAGAGAATTCGAATACTAAGCATATCTTCTGGTGATGCATTGCCGTTCATATTGACGCCTCGTAAAATCAACATGAAGTTCTCGTCATCCAAAGGATGGAAAGATGGTCGACTTTCGTCGGCTAATAGATGATCAACCGTAGCTCGAGGTACTTGGTTTTGCTCCAGCCAACCACGAATATCAGGATGCAGCCGTTCGCAATGGTACCAATGCTTAGCTTGAATTTGCTCTGCCGTGGTGGATTGTTGAGTTGCTTCTGGGGTTGAGAAGTCCCAATGTTCAATCATAAAACCCATTTTCTTTTCCTTGTTTGAGCCGATACCAAAATAACCTCAAGATACTTCTTTCGCGAGAATTGCATTGCCATACAGAGGCAATGCTCTGAGTACGGTACTCTGAAGTCATTGATGCATTATTTTTCAAATGAGTATGATTGTATTTAATGCCAAATGTCTATGAATAGTTGTTCTTATTTGCAATCGAGTGGAGCGCACCAAGGTGTTGTGCTTAAACAACAAAACAAAAAGCCTGCAACTAAGCAGGCTTTATTGTGGGGGGAGGGAGGGGAGCTGTTAGCCAACTTGAGAAAGATTAACCACTTTCTGTTGTAGCTTTTTCTTTAAATAGTCCGTTAAGGCCTGTTTTTCTTCCTCGTTCATGTAAAGACCAAGCTTAGTACGGCGCCATAAAATGTCTTCATCGGTCATTGCCATTTCATGGTTCATTAAGTAATCGATCTCACGTTGGTAAACACCACCGGCTTGTGTCGAGAACGTTTGTCCTAAGTCAGCTTCACTTGTTGTACCTTCCATTAAGTTCCACGTTTGGGTACCAAACTGAGTGACATAACGAAGAATCAATGCTTCTGGCGCCCAAGTGTATTTAGCATGAATTTGTTTCGCTAATTGTTCACGACTACAGCTGAAGTTACCACCAGGAAGGGTTTGGTTGGCCGTCCAGTCTTTACCCATTTCAGGTAGGAACGGAGCAAGTTTCTTCATTGCTGCTTCACCTAACTTACGGTAGGTCGTTAACTTACCACCAAAAACAGAAAGCAGAGGTGCATGGTCGTATTCCGCATCGAGCTCTAGCGTGTAGTCTCGTGTGATTGCTTGCGGAGAGTCAGATTCATCGTCACATAAAGGACGAACACCGCTGTATGTCCAAACTACATCTTCGCGAGTCAACTGGTGGACAAAGTGTTGGTTTACGATATCAATGAGGTAATCGACTTCGTCATCTGAGATCGACACTTCACGTGGGTCACCTTTGTATTCCACATCTGTTGTACCAATGATTGAGAACTTATCTAAGTAAGGAATCATAAATACGATGCGATTGTCTTTGTTTTGAAGAATGTAGGCTTGCGGTTCGTTGTGGATACGAGGAACAACGATGTGCGAGCCTTTGATTAAGCGAATGTTACGAGGAGAGGCTTGCTCTAATCCATCATCAAAGAACTGTTTTACCCAAGGCCCCGCAGCATTGACTAACGCTTTCGCTTTACGTTCGAAACGTTGGTCTGTCATCACATCGTGAATAGTAACATGCCAGATACCACCTTCACGGTGTGCTTTTTCCACGCGGCAGTAGTTACGCACTTCAGCATGGTTTTCGCGAGCCGCAAGAACGTTCAGTAATACTAAACGTGCATCATCAACCCAACAGTCAGAGTATTCGAAACCCGTTTTCATCTCTGGTTTTAGCAAGCCAGATTTCGCAAGGTTGACGGTTTTACTGCCTTGCAGCGTCGTACGTTTACCCAAGTTATCGTAAAGGAAAAGGCCACAACGAATCATCCAAGCTGGGCGTAGGAATGGGCGATGCGGTAAACGGAAACGCATTGGTAATGCGACGTGTGGTGCTTTACGAAGAATAACCTCACGCTCTGCGAGCGCTTCCGAAACTAAACGAAACTCGTAGTGTTCAAGGTAGCGTAAACCGCCGTGTATCAGTTTAGAACTTGCTGAAGAAGTCGCAGATGCGAAGTCATGTGCTTCATATAAGCCAACACTCAAACCTCGGCCAGCTGCGTCTGCTGCAATACCAGCTCCGTTAATGCCGCCACCGATTACGATCAAGTCTAAGGTAGTGGATGAGCTAGTAGTGGAAGCATTATTTTGTATACTCATAAATTTGACCTCTTGGTGAGCGAACGAGCATTTTAGAACATAATGTAATCCTAGCTCAGGTTTCGTTTGTGATCATCTATTATTTTCGTTTGTGAGCGTTTTGTGTGATTTAGACACAAAAAAACCTCTGTCTAATTAAGACAGAGGTCATTTGAGGGGGAGTTATACGATTGACGTTACTCGTTTTCGGAGTTTGATTCGTTAGCTTCAACCACTTCAAGTGGGATAGAAGCTTCCTTCAAAATTGACAAGATTTCTTCTGGTGGCTGCTTATTGGTAAAGATCATGTTGAGCTGTGCAATATTGCCTAGTTTCACCATAGCATTGCGCCCGAACTTGGTGTGGTCTACGGCAAGAAATACACTACGGCTATTGTCAATGATCGCTTGTTTGACCCGGACTTCGTGGTAATCAAAGTCTAATAGCGAGCCATCGAAGTCGATACCGCTAATGCCGAGAATACCAAAGTCGAGACGGAACTGTTTAACGAAATCGAGGGTAGCCTCGCCAACAATACCGCCGTCTCTGCTGCGGACTTCTCCACCCGCTAAGATGACTTTGATTTCAGGGTTAGGGAAAAGAATGGTCGCAACATTGATGTTGTTGGTGACAACACGCAACTGTTTATGGTTTTTATTGAGCGCTCGCGCAACTGCTTCTGGTGTGGTGCCGATATCGATGAATAGTGTGGCACCATCTGGAATGTGTTTGACTACCTCGTCTGCAATGACATCTTTTTCATTGAAGTTGAGCGCTTTACGCGTGTTGTAAGATGTGTTTTCAGAACTGAGAGGAATAGTGGCTCCACCGTGATAACGACGAATTTTGTTGTCATCGGCGAGTTCATTGAGATCGCGTCGGATGGTTTGTGGGCTGACATTGAATCTTTCTACTAACTCATCCGTGCTGACATAGCCTTGTTTTTTCACCAGCTCAACAATCTGCTGGTGTCGAGGTATTTGCTTCACTTACCACTCCCTTGTGCATTGGTAACGGCCAATGCTTCAAATTCGAAGCTCTATTGTGCTCGAATTTGCTCGTTGTGAGAAGTAAGCGAGTTCAGGAATCGGGGATAAAGCGCAAAAAGAGCGCACAAATGGCGCTCTTTTTTTCTTATGGAGATGAGATTAATCTTCTTCGTCGTGAAGTTCAGACCAGGTTTGTGCACATTTCACTGCACGTTTCCAGCCCTTGTAACGACGATTGCGTTTTTCTTCATCATCGTGTGGCTCAAAGGTGCGATCAAGTACCGCTTTATTCTGCAACTCATCAATGCTATCCCAGTAACCAACTGCAAGGCCGGCAAGGTAGGCTGCACCAAGAGCGGTAACCTCAGTTACTTGAGGGCGGTGTACTTCTGTGTTCAATACATCGGATTGGAATTGCATTAGGAAGTTGTTCGCTACTGCACCACCATCGACGCGAAGGTTCGCAAGCTTAATGCCTGAGTCAGCTTGCATCGCATCCAGTACGTCACGAGTTTGATAAGCGATGCCTTCCAATGTTGCACGGATGATATGGTTTGAATTCACACCGCGAGTAAGGCCGACAATCGTGCCACGTGCGTAGGCATCCCAGTATGGAGCGCCTAAACCAGTAAATGCAGGCACGACATAAACGCCGTTTGATGTATCCACTTTTGTCGCGAAGTATTCAGAGTCTTCTGCACCGTTTAGGATTTTCAATTCATCGCGTAGCCATTGGATAGAAGCTCCACCCATGAATACGGCGCCTTCAAGTGCATAAGCTGGTTCGCCTGCAGGACCACAAGCCAAAGTAGTTAGAAGGCCATGTGTCGAAGTGACTTTTTCTTGGCCAGTATTCATTAGCAAGAAACAACCCGTACCGTAAGTGTTTTTCGCTTGACCCGCTTCAACACACATTTGGCCGTAAAGCGCCGCTTGTTGGTCACCTGCGATTCCAGAAATAGGAATACGAGTACCGCCTTTACCACCGATGTTGGTTTTACCGTAAATTTCCGATGAGCGCTTCACTTCTGGCATCATAGATGCTGGGATGCCAAGCTCATCTAACATTTTTTGATCCCAACATAGATCGTTGATGTTAAACAGCATGGTACGCGATGCGTTAGTGTAGTCGGTTACGTGAACGCGACCTTGAGTCATCTTCCAAACTAACCAAGTATCGACAGTACCAAACAACAGCTTACCTGCTTCTGCGTCTTCTCGTGCGCCTTCAACATTGTCCAGAATCCATTTAACTTTGGTACCGGAGAAGTAAGGGTCAAGCACCAAACCAGTGTTGTCACGTACATAGTTTTCGAGACCGCGTGCTTTTAAATCTTCACAGATATCAGCAGTACGGCGACATTGCCATACAATCGCATTGTAAACGGGTTTACCTGTTTCTTTGTTCCAGACGATAGTCGTTTCACGCTGGTTAGTAATACCGATAGCCGCTAATTGGTCGCTACGGATGCCAGACTTAGCTAGAGCTTCTACTAAGGTAGAGCTTTGTGTTGCCCAGATCTCCATTGGATCATGTTCAACCCAACCAGCTTCTGGATAAATCTGAGTAAATTCGCGTTGCGCGACGCTTACGATGTTCGCATCATGATCAAGAATCACTGCGCGAGAGCTTGTTGTACCTTGGTCTAGGGCAACAATGTATTTTTGCTCAGTCATGGTAAGAATCCTTTTGTTTCGTTATTTATATTTTAGTAAATGTTCGAGTTACGTCAGTTTTAAGCTCTAGCTTCTTCTGTTTCTTCTTCCGTCTCACATTGGTTTGGAATCGTACAACCGTGGCCTTGTTGTGGAAGGTAAGCGGCAATCGCTTTTGGATACAACCAACCACCAAAACACGCACCTGCAATCGGAGCAAGTAAAGGCACGATAAAGTAAGGAATGTCTTTAGCACCTGTCAGAGCGTAATCCCAACCTGCGAAGTAAGCGAACAGCTTTGGTCCAAAGTCACGAGCAGGGTTCATCGCAAAGCCTGTTAGTGGACCAAGTGAACCACCGATGACGGCAATCAAAATACCGATTAATAGAGGGTTCATTGCGCCACGTGCCGCGCCGTTATTTTCATCGCCCAGAGCCAGAATCGCAAACATCAGCACAGCAGTGATAACGAATTCCACAGCAAAAGCACCAAAGAAAGAGAGGGAGGCATGCGGATAGGTTGAGAAGATACCAGCAGTTGCTAGTGCATCTTGGCTGCTGCGAACGAAGTTATGAGCGATTTCGTAGTCGGTGAAAAGGTTGCTGTATAAGCTGTATACCAATGCAGCAGAACAGAATGCCCCAAGCATTTGAGCGATAATGTATGGCACCACTTTCGCCTTATCAAAACCATGGAACATAGCAAGTGCGATGGTAACGGCAGGGTTGATGTGTGCACCAGAGACGCCAGCCGTACAGTAAATAGCGATGGCGACACCGAAGCCCCATACAATACTGATTTCCCATTGTCCAAATGATGCGCCTGTTAGAACTAAGGCTGCAACACAGCCTACGCCGAAGAAAATAAGTAGTCCTGTACCGATAAACTCGGCCAAACATTCTCCGAGCAGAGAGGGGTGTTTGTTCGTTGTCATGTTAAAAGTCCTTTGATCATTTTTGCCTGTCTAGCACGATACTATTGTGCATATATAAACGTTTGCGAAAACAAACGAGCGTTAAAAATGAGCGTTTGAGCATAAATTTGTTAATCAAAGTCTTCGTTTTTGTTAAATGGCGCATCTTTTAACCGGAAAAGAACACAACGAAAATAATTTATTTGTCACGAGGCCAGTGATGAGAGCGCTCAAATTACCGATGTGAAAAAGAATGCACAACTGGTAAGAGGAGTTTTGTGAAGCTGCTACGTGCTTGGAGACTTATTGCACAGAACTTGTGTAGCAATTAACCCTAAAGGAGTAGCGGAATGTCAAATGTATCAAGGGATAGCAGTGATATAAAAAATACGCTGTCATGTTTGGACTTTTAGAAAAAATCGTCATCCCATTGGTACCAATAGGATGAGTTGATAAGAGAATAAACGCTGTTAATGTCTTGTGTTTGTGAATCATTGCTTCGGCTTGTATTCAAATAAAAATTGTTTTTTTTATTTCGTTTGATGCTAAACGTGATCGTTTTTCAGCTTTTTAGTTATTAGTTGGTTCGGAGCGAGTAGGGCAGGCGTAAATCGCCCTTTTTACGGTTAGTTTATGTTCTAATTCGAGCCTTTGTTTCAAAGGTTTCGAATTGGAATGCCCAAGTGAGAGGTTTGAACATCAGTTTAATATTAACGAATCTTGAGTAAAGTTGAACGATGATCTAATTAATGCTCATATAATTTACTGTATTTACTTATATTTAATCCATGTGCAACATTTGTCACAGAAATAAAATCCTAACTCCATACAATTCATGAACTTTCGAACGAAGATTTATTTTGTTTCGTTCGCTCCTTTTGTGTTTTTACCATCGCATACAAAATAATGAGGTTCCTATGTTTGGAATATTCAAACCTAAGGCGCACATTGATCGTCTGTCCCCTGGCAGCATCGATAGCACCTACTCTCGCCTCCGTTGGCAACTCTTTATCGGTATCTTTGTTGGCTACGCCGGTTACTATCTAGTTCGTAAAAACTTCAGTTTGGCGATGCCTTATCTTATCGAGCAAGGCTTTAGCCGCGGAGACTTAGGTGTCGCCTTGGCAGCTGTTTCCATTGCATATGGTCTCTCTAAGTTTCTAATGGGCAGCGTTTCAGACCGCTCCAACCCTCGCTATTTCCTTAGTGGCGGCCTATTGATGTCTGCATTAGTGATGTTTTGCTTTGGCTTTATGCCATGGGCGACTGGTAGCGTCACTGCGATGTTCATTTTGCTTTTCTTAAACGGTTGGTTCCAAGGGATGGGGTGGCCTGCTTGTGGCCGAACCATGGTGCACTGGTGGTCACGTAAAGAGCGTGGTGAGATCGTTTCGGTTTGGAACGTGGCGCACAACGTGGGTGGCGGTTTGATTGGTCCACTATTTATTCTTGGCCTGTGGGCATTTAATGATGATTGGCGCACTGCATTTTATGTTCCTGCATTTTTCGCCACGTTAGTTGCTGTGTTTGTTTGGATGACGGTTCGCGATACCCCTCAGTCTTGTGGTCTGCCTCCTATTGAAGAATACAAAGACGATTACCCAGATGACTATGACAAGTCCCATGAACAAGAAATGACAGCGAAGGAAATCTTCTTCAAATACGTCTTCAACAACAAACTTCTTTGGTCGATTGCAATTGCAAACGCATTTGTTTACCTAATTCGTTACGGCGTACTGGACTGGGCACCTGTTTACCTAAAAGAAGCGAAGGATTTCTCGGTAGATAAATCGTCATGGGCTTATTTCTTATACGAATGGGCTGGCATTCCAGGAACACTATTGTGTGGTTGGATCTCTGACAAATTGTTCAAAGGTCGTCGTGCACCTGCTGGTATCTTATTTATGGTGTTAGTGACAGTTGCAGTGATGGTTTATTGGTTTAACCCTGCAGGCAACCCAACAGTAGATATGATGGCGCTTATTGCAATTGGCTTCCTAATCTATGGTCCGGTTATGCTGATCGGTTTGTACGCACTTGAACTCGCTCCGAAGAAAGCGGCAGGTACTGCCGCTGGTCTTACTGGTTTGTTTGGATACCTGGGTGGGGCAGTTGCCGCAAACGCGATTTTGGGCTACACCGTAGACCACTTTGGCTGGGATGGTGGCTTTATCATCTTAGTGGGTTCTTGTATTACTTCTATCGTGTGTTTGATGTACGCCTTTTTAGGTGAACGTGCGCACCACGAGCAAAAAGAGCGCGAGAAGGAAGCGCTAGCGTAATATTTATTTAAAGAGGCAGTGGAATACTGCCTCTTCGCTTTATCAAGGAAATAACAATGAAAACAAAGTCAGTATGTCTTACTTTTTTAGCACTTAGCCTCTCTGCTGGTGCGATTGCGAAGCCGCTTGTCATTGCGCATCGTGGCGCATCGGGCTACTTGCCTGAGCACACGCTAGAAGCCAAAGCACTTGCTTACGCAATGAAACCTGACTACATAGAGCAAGATGTGGTAATGACGAAAGACGACCAGTTGGTCGTGTTGCATGACCATTATCTCGATCGCGTAACGGATGTTGCGGAGCGTTTTCCTGATCGTGCACGTAAAGATGGTCGTTATTACGCGATTGATTTCACTCTGGCGGAAATCAAATCCTTGCGAGTTACCGAAGGGTTCAACATCGATGAGAAAGGCAACAAAGTAGCGGGCTATCCAACCCGATTCCCTATGTGGAAATCTGACTTCACCGTGCCGACGTTTGCTGAAGAGATTGAGCTGATCCAAGGCTTAAACAAAACGCTGGGTTATGACATCGGTATTTACCCAGAAATTAAAGCGCCTTGGTTCCATCGTCATGAAGGTAAGGACATTTCTAAAGCAGTACTTAAAGTCTTGAAGCAGTACGGTTACGGCTCTCAAGACGACAAAGTCTACCTTCAGTGTTTTGATGCGAATGAACTTCAACGCATCAACAGTGAACTCATGCCTGCAATGGACATGGACTTAAAGCTCGTTCAGCTTATGGCTTACACGGACTGGAACGAAACTATGGTGTACAAAGGCGACAAGGCAACACCATACAGTTATGACTGGATGTTCGAAGCCGACGGAATGAAGAAAGTAGCGAGTTACGCGGAAGGAATTGGACCTTGGAAGCCGATGCTGGTGGATGATAAGTCAACCAAAGACAATATCATCATCAAGCCGTTGATGAAGGCTGCAAAAGACGCTGGCTTGCAAGTGCATCCATACACGTTCCGCGCCGATCCAGGACGCATTCCAGCGTACACTGACAGCTTTGAAGGCATGATGGATGTGTACTACAACCAAGTAAAAGTGGATGGTTTGTTTACTGATTTCCCAGATAAAGCGGTCAGCTTTTTAAATCAGTAATCACGCATTTTGCTGTAAGCTAAAAAATCCCCCAACAGTTTCCTGCTGGGGGATTTTTCGTAGGGCTAATTCACGAATGAATTAGTTGTTTTTATGCAGTTCGCTGTTCAGTTCAACCGCGCTCTTGTTTGCAAGACACTCGATTTGACCTGTTACAGAGTTACGACGGAACAGTAGGTCAGAAACACCAGCAAGATCGCGGGCTTTCACAACTTCTACTTCTTGGCCTGCAGAATCTAGCATGCGCACTTTAGAACCAGCAGTTACGTACAGACCTGATTCGATAGTACAACGGTCACCCATTGGGAAGCCAAGACCTGCGTTCGCGCCTAGTAGAGAGTTTTCACCGATAGAAACCACAACTTTACCGCCGCCAGATAGCGTACCCATGATAGATGCGCCGCCGCCGATGTCAGAGCCGTTACCAACCACTACGCCAGCAGAGATACGACCTTCAACCATGCTCACGCCTGTTGTACCCGCGTTGAAGTTGATGAAGCCTTCGTGCATTACCGTTGTGCCTTCGCCAACGTGTGCGCCAAGACGTACGCGAGAAGTGTCAGCGATACGAACGCCAGTTGGTACCACGTAGTCCACCATTTTAGGGAACTTGTCTACGCAATCTACGCTTAGTGCACGACCCGCTAGGCGAGCTTCGATTTGACGCTCTGCTAGTTCAGGTAGGTCGATTGGACCTTCATTAGTCCATGCGATGTTGTGTAGTAGACCGAAGATACCGTCTAGTACCGTACCGTGTGGTTGAACTAGGCGATTAGAGATAAGTTGAAGTTTTAGGAAACCTTCAGCAACGCTTTGTGGCTGCTCGTCAGTTGCAAGGATAACCAGTACAAGTGGTTGTGCTGATTCTGCTGCTTTTGCTGCGAAAGAAGCGTTTGCCGCATCGCCGTTTGCTTCAAATGCTGCTGCCAGTTCTGCGCTTTGTGCTGCAGAGATCTCGATAGCTTGGTTGCCTTGCTCGTAACCTGCTACTGCTGCTAGTGCGTTAACAAGCGCTTCGCTTGGGTTAAGAACTGGGTTTGGGAAAAACGCTTCGATGATTTTGCCGTCGCGGTTTTTAGTTGCCGTACCAAAGGCTAGAGAGAAGAAAGCCATAGTTGATCTCCATGTGTTGAGTCTTGTGTCTCGTCTGTTCACTGACAAGAAATAATTAAGTTGTCAGTCATCATAAAGAGAGTGTTGGGGAGTTTAAAGAGGGGAAATGGAGAAAGTCCGTAGATGGATACCTTTTGTCTTTTTAGAGATATGTTTGTCTGATGAGAAATGTGGCTACGAGGTGGTCTATTGGGGGAGTTTTGCTGAAACGATAGAAGGCAGTTTCTTGTCTCGGCTCTAGAAAGAAAGGGCGTTTTCCTATTCTGGCGAGTTCTTTCGAGATACAGAGGTATGTTTTTAATTGTTTAGAACAAGGTGTCGTATAAGTTCAAATAAATTTGGCGCAAGCTTGAGGCGGCTCGGTTTTGAGATAAATAATTCTTTATAGTCATGTTGATTCATATTAAGGTTGATCTACGTTTTTAAGCATTTTCAATGAGATCAGTATGGGTAAAAAAGTCGTTACGGTTACAACGTCTGAGCTGGAAAGAGATTTGTTTAATGTGACTGGTGATAAGTTATTCGCTTCCAAGCAAGCTTCGCAATTTCAAATATTTTATGCAGGTTCAGTGATAGATTCTATTAAGTATAAGAGAGGGGTGATATCCAAAGATGATCTTTTACTTAATCAACATATAAGGTGGGAGCATAATAAGGCCCATAGTTATCGCTTGGCCAAAAACATCCTTAAAAAAACAGGGCAATGTCGTCCTAAGAATGTAGCTGCTCATCATATTGTATCATGGAAAGACATTAGAGCTGCAAAGTCCAGAATGAGGCTATCAGCATTTCGAATCGATATAGATAGTGCGGAAAATGGTGTATTTTTACCAAGATGGAATAAACATGTGCCCCATTCGCAAATGGTTGAAGCTTATTCTCACTCCTGTATCCATACTTCATTTTACTATTTGAACGTTGAACATTTACTTGAAAATACGATTGCTCAGGATGCAGATAGAGAAGATATCGTTGAGGTTTTAGAGGATATTGGAGACGACTTGAAAATGGGCATGTTTCCAATAACCAGAAAAATAAGGGCGAATGAAATTGCAGTTTAAAAAACAAACTTTTACTAAGGTATTTGGTATTCAGCCAGATGTGGATAAATATTTATATCTAGAGCACACGAGCCTATTGGGTTTAGACGACGTGAATAATGAAGTTTTACCAATATTCAATGGAGCTTCAAAAATATCAACTTGGCAACCATTGACACTTGATTGGCTCCGGCATGATGATTCCGATGACTTAATAAAACCAATGATTGCTGCCTGGGGTAGCTGTACGTACGTAGTTCGCCATGATATTGCGAGCTTGTTCAAAGATACGCTCGGAGATTGTTGTGAATTCCTACCTGTAAATGTGGATAACTCCATTTGGTATGCACTTAATGTGACTTCTAAATTGGATGCATTACATACTGAACTGTGCGAGATAAACTACAAGCCAAATGGCAGAGTTCATAGAACTAGACCATATAAGCGTTTTGTTATTGATCGTGCTAAAGTTTCAACCCCGAGGCTCTTCAAATTAAGTGGTTCTCCAATAAGCATCTATACTTCAAATATCGACAATAGCTTTTTAAATCTAGTGACTAAAAACGAGTTTACCGGGGTTAGTTTTTATGAAATAGAGAGTGTTTAACTTCAGGAATAAAAAAACGCCGCATAATGCGACGTTTTTTCTAAACAAATGAGAGGCTTATGCAGCGTCTTCTTGCTCGCTATCTTCTTCAACAGCTTCAAGCTTCTTTGCTTTTTTTGGTGCAGGTTTACGTTTTGCACCCAGAGCGTAAAGCACTTCTTCTTTGTTTTGCGCAAGGAACATTGCAAGATCTTCTTGCTTACCTTCGTCTTCTAGAAGTTCACTTTTACCCAGCAGTGAGAATAACTCGTCTGCCATATCCAGCATTTTGTCGTATGCGTCAGCTTCCGCTTTAGAGGTAAAAGTCATTTTCTCTTCTCCATTGCGTTCTACCACGTACTTGACGATTACAGCCATGGTTGGTCCCCTAATTTGGTGTATTGATACTGGCTTTTTATACAGTTTTTGACCAATCAAGTCTAGCGACAAGCCTCAGAATGAGAGACACGTACAACTAACTGACTAGCATTTAAACTATCTTGGTTTCACTTTGCGGATTTGTCCGCCAAAGGAAGGTTTGTTGGTCGCTCCCAATCTTGGCAAAATTCGATAAACGTTTTGAGCAATGGGCTTTGATATTTCTCTTTATGAACCAGTAACCAGAAGCGACGTTTCATATCTAAAGGCATGTCGAGCAGTTTTACGCGGCCGTCACGAATAGCAGGTTCTGCAGACAAACGTGACAAACAGCCCAAGCCTAACCCTGCCGATACTGAGTTGATCAACGCTTCGGTGGTATTGAGCTGAAAAGCTTCATGCCAATGTTCCAAGCGCGGCGCGACAACGCGCATAAAAAATTCGCGTGAACCAGAGCCTGCCTCTCGCAATATCCATTCACTGTTTTCTAGCTCGGTTAAGTTTACTGGCCCTTCGTGCGCGGCTGGGGAATTGGGCGCGCAAATCACGCACATTTCATCTTCGCTAAACTGGGTAGACTGCAATTCAGGGTGAAGTGTTTTGCCTTCAATGAGGGCTATGTCTAACTCGTAATCGGTCAGCATGTCGCAGATTTGTGCGGAGTTAGAAATGAACAGACTTTGAGAACGATGGTTCGTTTGCTGACGAAATTCGCTAAGCAAATAGGGCGCGACTTGGTTGCCAATGGTGTCGCTGGCACCAATGCGAAGTTGGCCCGATAGCGCTTGGTCACCATCGAAAATGCTCTCGATGTCCTTGGCTCGGTTGAGTAATTCATCCGCCAGTGGCAGTAGTTTTTGACCTTCTTGGTTCAAAATCAGTCGGTTATTAACACGATCAAATAAGTGATGGCCGATCTGCTTTTCTAATTCTGAGAGTGCCATGCTCACTGCGGCTTTCGATAAAAAGAGACTATCAGAAGCCGCTGTGAGCGTTTTGTGCTGCGTGATCGTCGTAAACACTTTCAGTTGTTTAAGAGAAATGTGACTTGCCATACCCCACCGTTAAGTAATTCTGAACGTTTGTTTTAAATAATTAGATATATCGGAACGAAGTGCAAGCGTATTATACGTCTCATCAAGAGTGAGTCTGGTTGAGGTCATCATGATTCAAAGAACAAAAGCAAAAGTAATGGGAGCGCCAACTCCAATGGCGGGTTTGGCTCTTGGTATTGCAAGCTTGGGCTGGAGTTGGGAAAACTTCGCCGAATTACATGGCTACGGACAGTGGATTAGTGCGGGTATCGCGAGCATATTGTTGGCTATATTGGCAACCAAGTTTTTGCTACATAATCATCTATTGAGACAAGATCTTGCTAATCCGGTTGTGGGCAGCGTGGTTCCGACATTTGCGATGGGCACTATGGTGGTATCGAACTCTCTCGGCCATTTTTACCCATTAGCTGGCGATGCGCTTTGGCTGATTGCGGTGGTTTTGCACATCGTATTCTTGGTGAGCTTTGTTTACCATCGCGCCAAAGATTTTGAATTGCACCACATGGTTCCTAGTTGGTTTGTACCGCCTGTGGGTATCATCGTTGCGGATGTGTCTTTCTCTGGCAACCCTATGTTAGCACCAGTGGCACAAGGTGCATTGATGTTTGGTATGGTGGCGTACGCGATCATGTTGCCGATGATGATTTACCGTTTCATGTTTACCCATGAAATTCCGGATGCAGCAAAACCAACCATGGCAATTATGGCGGCGCCAGCAAGTCTATCATTGGCAGGGTACTTAACGGTCACTGCGACACCATCACCAGTGATCATCGCTATGCTATTTGGTATCGCGGTATTGATGACAGCCATCATATATCTCGCGTTCTTTAAATTGCTTAGACTGCCATTTAGCCCAGGCTATGCAGCGTTTACCTTCCCGATGGTGATCGGTGCGACGGCGCTGTTTAAAATGGCGAATTGGATGGAGTTGCAAGGATTGGCTGCGCACTATGTTCAACAAGTGCGAGGCTTAGCTGGTCTTGAGTTGATTGTGGCAACATTTGTTGTCTCTTATGTGGCTTTACAATACATCAACAACTTATTGATTCAGCCACGCTTGATGCACGCTCATCACGCTTAAATAGCAGATAGGAAAAAGCCTCTTGGTCTTACAACCAAGAGGCTTTTTTATTTCAATCGGCGTCGATGTTGGACACTAGCCTTTTTTGTAAAATCGCGACATCTCATCCAGAGAATGACGAATGATATCGACAGGAATTTTCTGTTCTTTCTCGACTTTTAACTGGCGATTCAGTTGCTGAGAGTGCCCGCCAGGGTTGACCACAAGCATCAGTTCTTTGCCGACCAATGCATAGTTGTAGTAGCTGCCTGCAATATACCAATCGCGAGAGGCAGAGCTATCAAACAAGTTATGACCAACGCTGTATGAACTCGTTGTGCCTTGAACGTCAAACAGCGTATTCATCATGGTTGGCACGACGTCAAAATGGGTCGTGCGGTAATCAACTTGCTCTGGCTGACGATTTGGCATGTACACGTAAAGAGGCACATGTACTTGAACGTCACTGTAGTTACCCGTGTGGCCCCAATAGTTCATCTTATGGTCGTTAAACTCTTCACCATGATCTGATGAAATCACCACAATGGTGTTGTCTAAGTCGACGTTTTTCAGCACATCGCCAATCAAGCTATCGATGTAGTACAACGAGTTCTTGTATCGATTGTGGTAAAGCGAAGCGTCAAAATCGTTGTTGAGCAAAATGTGGTCAACGCGTTCCCAGTATGGTTTGAATTTCGCAAATTCAGGTTCAGGAAACACCGTGCCGTGGGCGGCATCGTAGAACAGAAAACCAAAGTACGGCTTGTTGCTGTCCTGCTTTTGGAACTCGATGAACTTGTCTGTTATCTGCTGATCGCGCTCGACAGCTGTTTCTCCAGTTTGTTTCAGGGTCAAGTCCGACACTTTTTTGAATACCGTGCGAGAAAGTGGCGGGCTGGTGAGCGGTGCTGAGCCAAAAATGCCCATGCGGTAGCCTTCTGCTTGCAGCGTATCCATAAACACAGGAGAGCGTTGACTTGCGTAAAAGCTTTCCCAGTAGGTCGCTGGCAAGCTGTAAAACAGGCTGAAAATACCCGCTTGAGTTGAGTTGCCGCCGCTCATATGTTGTGTGAAATTCACCGTTTTTTCGGCGAACTTGCTGACATTTGGCATGACTTCCGGCGTCGCATCACTGTAGCGCCACGCGTCAACCAAGATAAACAAAACATTGGGCTGTTTCTCTTTGCTTTGCACTTGAATCGGCGCAAGCGGGTAGTTGAGTGAGCTACGTTCAATGTTGGTTAACTCTACGCGGTTCTTCGATGCAATGTTCTCATCCACTAGGTCGTGTTTGTAAATAAATTTACGAGCCGTCAGCGGGTAGTAAAGTGGCCAGTTATTCGAAAACTGACTGACTTCATCGTCGTAAAGTGCGTTTTTGTACGCATGAATCATCTGCGTGCTAAGCAATACAGCAAACCAGACGCTGATCAAAACGAACTTAGCTCGGCTTTGTGCCAGTTGATTACTTACCCAAACGGTACAAGCGAGCCCGATCACCAGAACGGCAATTTCACTGATGAAGATTAGCCAACTCATCCACGAAATATCGAAGACATCATCACCACCTTCGAAAAACATACGGATTAATAGAGCGTTGATGTGAAGTTTGTATTGCTGAAAAACGAGGATATCGACTTTAAACATAATCAATAGACAGATCGCGATAGCGATCACGATGCCTTTGAATGCTCGAGTCGGTAGAAAAGAGAGCAATAAACTCAACAACATAAATGGAAGAGCGATCAAGCCCAGCCAGCCATATTGAGTCGAAACCAAATAGTAACCTTGCAACAAGGTTAGTGGTTCATTCTGATTGTTAGACAACACAAAAGGATAACAAGCGATCGACAGGTACACTGTAAAGCAAGCAAAAAAAGCAATCAGCCAAGCGCTGTTGGAAGACAGTTTGCGAAACATACTTTTTGTTTGTTTATAAATTATGGGTAGAGGGAGTATAAAACAGTGTTTTTTATTATGGAATAGTTGCGACGAATGTCACATTTTGTATGGAAGTGTCAGACTTGATTGACATGTGAAAATTCAGAAGATTCATACTCTATTTGAGTGATATATAACCTTTTGTTTTTTCCGAACGCGAGATCACTGCGGGTTTAAATGGGGCTGTGCTAAGCTAGCTAACAGTTTCAATCGGCGCTCGGTATTCCCAATTTGTTTACTGTTTATCACTCCAACCAAGTTGACGTTCTTAAATCACTCCTTGTCGAACTGATTCGAATCAGTCCGCTGGAAAACCCGTTCGAAAAAGAACAAATTCTGGTTCAAAGTCCAGGCATGTCCCAGTGGCTAAAAATGGAATTGGCCAAAGAGTTTGGTGTTGCCGCGAACATTGATTTTCCGCTCCCTGCGACTTTCATTTGGGAAATGTTTACGCAGGTATTGCCAGACGTGCCAAAACGCAGTGCGTTTAACAAAGAAGCGATGACGTGGAAGTTGATGCATTTGCTTCCGGGGCTTCTCAACCAAGAGGTGTTTTCGCCGTTAGCGCAGTACCTCAAAGATGACAGTGACCACTCTAAGCTGTATCAGCTGGCTGAGAAAATTGCCGATATTTTCGATGGTTACTTGGTGTATCGTCCGGAATGGATCGCAAGTTGGGAAGCCGGGAAGAGTGTGGCAGAGTTGGAAGATGAGCATCCGTGGCAGCCGATCTTATGGCAAGCGTTGTATGATCACACTGTGTCGTTAGGGCAGTCTCCATATCACCGTGCCAACCTTTATGAGCACTTTATCGACACGTTAGCGAGTTTTAACGGCAATTTTGACCATTTACCCAAGCGTTTGTTTGTTTTTGGCATTTCTTCGTTGCCGCCTCGCTATATGGATGCGCTAAAAGCAATTGGCGAACACATCGACGTGCATCTGATGTTCACTAACCCTTGTCGTTATTACTGGGGTGAAGTTCGAGATCGCAAATATCTGGCTCGTTTGGCGGCGAAACATCGTCAGCACGTTGTGTGGCAGGACGATCACTCGGAAGTGCAAGGTGAAACTGAGCAACTGAAAGGATCACTGGAAGATAATGTGATCGATGAGCTGCACACCGATGTGGTCGGAAACAGTCTGTTGGCGTCCATGGGTAAACTCGGGCGCGACAATATGTATCTGTTGTCTCAGCTGGAATCTCATGAAATTGAAGCCTTTGTTGATGTTGAGCGCGACAGTCTGCTCCATCAATTGCAAGCGGATATTCTCAATCTTGAAGAACATCAAGATGACCAACAGATTGAAAACAGTCATCACAAACAAGTGGTTAGCTTGGGTGATAAATCACTGAGCCTACACGCTTGTCACAGCCCGATGCGTGAAGTGGAAGTGCTGCATGATCAACTGTTGGCGATGTTCGATGCTGACCCAACGTTAAAACCGCGCGATATTATCGTGATGGTCGCGGACATCAACGCTTACAGCCCTGCGATTCAGGCGGTCTTTGGTAACGCGCCGGGTGAGCGTTTTATTCCATATTCGATTTCTGACCGAACCGCCGATCAAGAGAGCCCAATTCTGGCCGCATTTATGCAGTTGGTGAACTTACCCAATACGCGCTGTTTGGCATCAGAACTACTCGAACTTCTGGAAACTCCGGCGATATTAAAGCGTTTTGAACTCAGCGAAGGTGATTTCTTACAGGCTAAACAATGGGTTGAGGAATCGGGAATTCGCTGGGGGTTGGACGCCAATACCGGACGCGAATTTGAACTGCCGGAAACCCGTCAAAACACATGGCAATTTGGTATTCAACGCATGTTGCTTGGCTACGCGATGCCAGAATCCGCAGGCTTGTTTGAAACCGAGCAAGGCAGTTTGTCTCCGTACAACGAAGTGCAAGGCATGGGCGCAGAGCTGGCGGGCAAGTTGGCACACTTTATCCAACAAATTAGCACTTATCGAAGCAAACTTTCTCATGTTCAAACTATCGATGGTTGGCGAGAGACTTTGGTTTCACTGCTGGATGACTTCTTCTCGGTTGAGTTAGAAGGCGAAATGGCGCTCAAATCCATTCGCGATACGCTCAGCCAACTCAAAGAGCAATTAGCTGATGCCGCATTTGATGATGCGTTATCGCCGTCGATCATCAGCCAATACCTTCAAAACAAATTATCTGGCACAAGAGTCAGCCAGCGCTTCCTGGCTGGTCAAGTGAACTTTTGTACCCTGATGCCGATGCGCTCTATTCCGTTTAGAACCGTTTGTCTGTTGGGGATGAATGACGGCGTGTATCCGCGTTCCATGCCGCCAGAAGGCTTTGACTTGATGACCGGAAGAACCAAACCGGGCGACCGTTCGCGCCGAGATGATGACCGTTACCTATTCCTCGAAGCAATGCTATCGGCACAGCAAACGCTATACATCAGTTATGTTGGCCGTTCAATCCAAGACAATACCGAGCGAGTGCCTTCGGTTCTGGTTTCTGAGCTGATGGAATACTGCCACCAAAACTATTGTTTAAGTGGTGATGAAGCGTTGCCCGTTGATGAGTCTGGCGACAACTTATTAAATGCGTTGGTGAATACCCACGCCATGGTGCCGTTTAGCCCAAGTGCGTTCCAAGGCATGCACGCCAGCTACGCGAAAGAGTGGATTCCGGCGGCATTGACTCAAAGTAGTCAATCGCAAGGCTATGTTCGTCGTGATTTTAATCGGGCATTAGACGACTATCTGTTAGGAGCGACGTTCCCACTTGAGCTCGACTTAGTAGAGTTGCAACGTTTCTGGCGCTTACCTGTGCAGTATTTTTTCAATCGTCGTTTAAAAGTAATCTTTGAACCGCCGCTACCGGTGATGGAAGACGACGAACCCTTTGTTTTAGGTGGTTTGGAAAGCTATCAAATGCGTGATGAGCTGTTAGAAACCTTGCTTGAAACGACATTGATGCAGCCAGAGAAAAAAACAGAGGTGCTTAAACACTTTATGAGTCAACAGCGCGCGCAAGGCAAACTGCCGGTGGGGGCGTTTGGTGATATCGAGTTTGAAACCAACCGAGTTCAGGCGGAAGAGCTGGTGGATAAACTGGCGTTTTTATCTGGTGCGCCTCAAGACGATTTGGAAATCGACCTGACGTTTGATTCCTTGTTTGAGCGAAATGAAGGCGAAGAGAAAAACGTTCGCCTAACAGGTTGGCTAACTCAATGCTACCAATCCGGTTTGATTCGCTATCGAAGCGGTAAGATTCGCTCGCAGGATTACCTTGCTGCGTGGATCGATCACCTTGCCATGTCGGCGTCGGGTCATGCTAAGAAAACCCACATCATTGGTTACGATCGTAAAGAAGGCGCGCTGCATTTGATCTACCCAGAAATTGCCGATGCTCAGTATGCCAAACAGCTACTGACTGAATTAGTTCGCTTACTCTTCGAAGGCATGACTAAGCCTTTGCCTTATTTCCCGAAAACGGCGTTGGCTTGTGTTGAAGCGGGCTTTAGTCGCGGTCAGTGGGTAGATGACGAAGAGAAATCTTTGAAGAAAATGGCTGACGCATTCAATGATGGCTTCATGAGCCCGGGCGAAGGCAATAATGCGTACATCTCTCGAATTTGGCCTGCTTGGAATGATGAGTTGGCCTCAGAAGTTCGTTTGCTGACAGCATTAGTTTTGCAAGGTGCGCGCTTAGCGGTTCAAGACGCTGATGACGTAAAAGCGTAATAAAGACAGTTGGATAAAGAGAAGGAAGAGTAGGGTGGCCGCCAGAAAATCATTATTTTTTGTAGGGCGTTCGCTGTACGGCCACAAGGTCAGAGGGACCATGATACTTTTGTTTAATTCACTTGAGTTGTGCCGCCAAAAGGTTTGGCTTATCTCGTGGGGCGCATACTAACGGTACGTCTTATGGATAACCGTGAGAAAGATCTCACAAAGCTCTAAATTATCCAACTTGTTAAACATATTAATAGAATTTTTAACTATAGATCACATTTATTAGGTGATACGTCCTAGTAAATAATCCGGAGAGATTCAGCGTTATGGATCAAATGTCAGGTGCAGAGTGTCCTCTACATACATTAGACCGCACAGAGCAACCTCAACCAACGCCACTAGAACCGATGACGTTTCCTCTGCATGGTGCGAGGTTAATCGAGGCATCAGCAGGTACAGGTAAAACCTTCACTATTGCAGGTTTATATCTGCGCCTTTTGCTTGGTCACGGCAGCGCGGAAACTCGACATCGCGTACCGCTTACGGTCGACCAAATTCTGGTCGTAACCTTTACCGAAGCGGCAACTGCGGAATTACGCGATCGTATCAGGGCAAGAATCCATGATGCGCGAATCGCGTTTGCGCGTGGACAGAGTTCCGATCCGGTGATCCAACCTTTGCTTAATGAGTTTGACGATCACAAGCAAGCCGCAGAAATTTTATTGCAGGCAGAGCGTCAGATGGACGAGGCGGCAGTCTACACCATTCACGGTTTTTGCCAACGTATGCTAACGCAAAATGCGTTTGAATCTGGCAGCCGATTTAATAACGAGTTTGTGACCGATGAAAGTCACCTAAAAGCGCAAGTTGTAGCCGATTACTGGCGCCGCAATTTCTACCCGTTGCCATTTACTTTGGCTGGAGAAATTCGCCAGCTATGGGGCTCTCCATCTGCGTTGTTGTCTGACATCAGCAATTACTTAACTGGTGCGCCGTTAAGCCTTTCTGTTCCGGCAATGAAAGGCAGTTTGGCTGATCTTCATACTGAAAATCTGAAAAAAATTGATGAATTAAAAGCACAGTGGCGAGAAAGCCAAGATGACTTCTTCACGCTGATTTCAGATTCAGATATTAACAAACGTAGCTATACCAAAAAGTCTCTGCCGACGTGGTTGGAGGCGGTAAACGCTTGGGCGGCAACGGAAACTACAGGTTACGATTATCCAGACAAGCTGGAGAAATTCGCGCAAAACGTCTTGTTGGAAAAAACACCGAAAGGCAGTGCGCCGCAGCATGCGGTATTTGAAGCCATTGAAACATTTCTTGCCAATCCAATCAGCTTAAAAGCGCCACTGCTTGCTCATGCGATTGAACATTGTCGTGTGATGCTGGCCAACGCGAAAAATCAAAAACAGTGGCTCTCTTTCGATGATTTGCTGACGCAACTTTCTGCTTCTATCGATACGGACGAAAGCGAGCTTTTAGCGGCGCGTATTCGTACTTTGTACCCTGTCGCAATGATTGACGAGTTCCAAGATACCGACCCGCTTCAATACAGTATTTTCAGCCGTATTTATCTGAACAACCCGGAATGTGGTTTGTTTATGATCGGTGACCCCAAGCAGGCGATTTATGGCTTTCGTGGCGCAGACATTTTCACCTATATCAAAGCGCGTAACCAAGTAAGTGCCCACTACACGTTAGGAACCAACTGGCGTTCTAGCGCAGATATGGTGCAGGCGGTAAACCAAGTATTTGCTTTGCCTGATAGTCCATTTATCTATGATTCGGACATTCCGTTTTTACCCGTCAACTACAGCCCGAACGCTGAAAAACGCATTTGGACTATGGGTGGCCAAAAGCAACCAGCGCTGACTTATTGGTTGCAAGAAGCGGACGATAAACCGCTCCCAAAAGGCGAGTATTTGACTCGAATGTCAGAGGCGACCGCAAGCCAAATCCAAACTATTTTGACGCAGGCTCAACAGGGGCAAGCGTGTCTGGTGAATGGCGAAAAACAGAAAGCGGTTCAAGCGGGCGATATCGCGGTATTGGTTCGAACAGGTAGCGAAGGTCGAATGATCAAACAAGCGTTGGCTGAACAAGGCATTGCCAGCGTGTACCTGTCTAACCGAGACAGTGTGTTTACCAGTTCAGTGGCGCAGGATTTACAGCGTTTGCTGCAAGCGGTGCTGACTCCAGAAAATGACCGTGCACTGCGTGCAAGTCTTGCCTCTGAGCTGTTTGCCCTCGACGCAGCAAGTTTGGATGCACTTAATAACGATGAAATTGTGTGGGAAAACGCCGTAAACGAATTCAAAGAATATCGCAAACTTTGGGTTCAACGTGGTGTGCTGCCGATGTTGCGCGCGGTGATCAGCAAACGTCATATTGTCGAGCGATTACTAGAAGAAGGTTCGAGTTCACAGGGTGAGAATGGTGAGCGAGTACTTACCGATTTAATGCACATCGGTGAACTGCTCCAACAAGCCAGTAATGAACTGGATAGCGATCACGGTCTGCTGCGTTGGCTCGCTCAGTCTATCAGTGATGCGGAAAACGGTTTGGGTGGCAGTGATGACCAAATCCAACGTTTAGAATCGGAACGTAACTTAGTGCAGATCGTGACTATTCACAAATCAAAAGGCTTGGAGTATGACCTCGTGTTTCTGCCGTTTGTGTTTAGCTATCGAGAAGCCAGTGAAGCCAAATATTACGATGCAGCTAATGACCGCACGGTACTGGATATCACTGGCAACGATGCGTCCATGAAGCAAGCGGATAAAGAGCGTTTGGCGGAAGACTTACGCTTGATATACGTGGCACTAACGCGAGCTGTGTATGCGTGTTTTATCGGTGCCTCACCTTTGCGCAATGGCCGTTCGACCAAAGAGCCAACTGGCGTACACCGCAGTGCGATTGGCTATTTGATTCAGAATGGTCAAGAAGGTGGCATTTACGATTTGCACCAAGGTTTAACAAAGCAACAAGACGAGCTTGATTGTGTCGTCGTGGCCGATCCGCCGCAGAAACTCGAAGAGAAGTACGTAGCGCCACAAGAAGAAGTACACGATCTTAGCGCGAAAGAGCTGCAAAACCCTATCGATAGAAACTGGCGCATCACCAGTTATTCTGGCTTGGTCAAGCAAGGCTCTCATCACGCCGAGCATGATGCCACGATTGAGATTACGGGTTTTGATATCGACTCATCTGAAGAGCAAGACGAAGCGGATTTGGTGGAGCCAGAGCGCTCTATTTTTACCTTCCCTCGTGGTGCGCGTCCGGGTACGTTCCTGCACAGCTTGTTTGAGGAAGTTGAATTTACTCAGCCAGCCACTACGGAAGAGAATACACAAATCATCCTTGGCTTGATGGAAAGCGAACAGCTCGATGAAGAGTGGCTACCTATTTTACAGCAATTGATTGATACCGTACTCGCAACGCCGTTGGATGGTAAGTCTTTGCTGCTGAATCAAAAAGCACCGTCGCAACGTTTGGTGGAGATGGAATTTTTGCTGCCGATTGAAGTTTTGTCTGCACCGGCGTTAAACCGAGTCATTCAACGTCACGATCCGTTGTCGGCGAAAGCGGGGGATTTAGGTTTCCAAACCGTGCAAGGCATGCTCAAAGGTTTTATCGACTTGGTGTTTGAACATCAAGGTAAATACTACGTGCTTGACTGGAAATCGAATCATCTTGGCGACGATGTGACGCACTATCATGGTGAGGCTCTGAAATCGGCGATGGCAGATCACCGCTACGATTTGCAGTACCAGATTTATGCGTTAGCCCTGCATCGTTTCCTACGCAGCCGATTGGCCAATTATGATTATGAACAGCACTTTGGTGGCGTGTATTACTTGTTCTTGCGCGGCATGGATGGGCAGAGTGACCACGGCATTTTTGCCGCGAAACCAACTTTCGAGTTCTTACAAGAGATGGATCGTTTGATTGATGGTCAAGTACTTGAAACGCGCTCAACTCAAGCCGGGCAGATGGAGCTACTTTAATGACGACAAATCACAATCTTCATTCTGGCCAAGATAGTCTATTGGTAGTGCTGGAACGCTTGGCGCACAAAGGCGCTATTCGTCAGCTCGACTACCAATTCGCCTGTTTTATTGATTCTCAAACGCATGATGAACAGTCGGATAGCCAAGCACTGGCGTTTATCGCTGGTGTTGTCAGTAGTGAGCTTGGCAAAGGACATATCTGCCTGTCTCTGTTCGATGCACAAGGGCAATCTACGGATTTAGCCAGTAAGCTAGGGCTGTTTGGTGAGTCGGCATTGGCGCTCAACACACAGCTACAAGTCATAGACTGGATAGAACTATTACAAAATTCCAGCTTGGTCGGCGCGCAAGGAGAAGCCTTGCCGTTGATGTTCGATGGCGAGCGTCTGTATCTGCACCGCTATTGGCATTATGAAGTGACTCTGGCGGAAAAGCTTAATCACTTGGGCGCCGCAGTTAACTTGCAACCACAAGAGTTTGCGCGATTATCCGAGTTGCTCAACCATTTATTTGCACGCCAATACCATTTTCTGTTTAACGCGTTAGGCAAAGCAGTAGAAGCGGGAAGCAGCAACCAAGTGTTGCGTCAACAATTGGTGTGTGACCACCTTGATGTGGTCGCAAGCGAATCGTTGGATTGGCACGCCATTGATTCCGTGCTTAGCAATGCGCGCAAGGTTCAGGATTTGCAGCAACTGGATGAGCTGGTGCCACTTTCTGCTTGTGTGAACTGGCAAAAAGTCGCGGCGGCGGTTGCGTTAACTCGTCGATTTGCTGTGATTTCTGGTGGTCCTGGTACGGGTAAAACGACGACAGTAACCAAATTGCTTGCTGCTTTAATTGAACAGGCGACGCACGAGAAAAATCTAACCATCAAGCTGGTGGCCCCAACGGGGAAAGCGGCGGCGCGATTAACCGAGTCCATTGGTAAAGCAGTGCAAGAACTGCCAGTTTCTCCGGAGCTAAAAGTCAAAATTCCGACTGAATCGAGTACCTTACATCGATTGCTTGGCGCGATTCCTAATAGCGCAGAATTTCGTCACAACAAGCAAAATCCACTGCATTTGGATATTTTAGTTATCGACGAAGCGTCGATGGTTGATTTACCAATGATGTACAAAGTGGTCGATGCCTTACCGAAGCATGCGCGGCTGATTTTGTTAGGTGATAAAGACCAACTTGCCTCAGTTGAAGCAGGGGCTGTGTTGGGTGATATCTGTTCGTTCCATGCATTGGGTTATGGCAAAGAGCAGGCGTCAGCCATCGCAAAACTGACAGGTTTCGATACTTTAGCCCATACGGGGAACAGTGCCTCCAGCATTGCCGATAGCTTATGTATGCTGCAAAAGAGCTACCGATTTGACGCTCGCTCAGGCATTGGTCAGTTGGCAAAAGCGGTTAACTCAGGTTCTGCTGCGAGCGTAGATAGCGTCTGGGCGCGTGACTTTTCCGATATCGAACATTTCGCACTAAGTAGTCAACATTACAACCAAATGATGCAGACGTTGGTGCAGGAATACGGTCGTTACCTCAAACGCATTGGACAACAGGAAACTGATCCTAAAACCGGAGAGCCAGAGTCGCTAACGCACAAAGCCAAAGCGGCGTTAGATACCTTCAACCAATGCCGACTGCTGTGCGCGATCCGTGAAGGTGACTTCGGTGTGGCTGGGCTAAACCAACGCATCGAGAAAGCGCTCGCGGCGCGCAAGTTCATTCAAGTTCAGGATGAAATTTGGTACCACGGCAGACCCGTCATGGTTACGCGTAATGATCACGGTTTAGGTTTGTATAACGGTGATATTGGTATTTGCATGCGAGATGACACTGAAGAAGAACCGCGTTTGAAAGTCTTTTTTGAGTTACCTGACGGCAGTGTGAAATCGGTCTTACCGAGCCGAGTACCTGAACATGAAACGGCTTACGCCATGACCATCCATAAATCGCAAGGCAGTGAATTTGATTACACCCTGATGATTTTGCCACCAGACTTTAGTCCGATATTAACCCGTGAGTTGATTTACACAGGCATTACCCGCGCGAAAAAGCGTTTAGCTCTTTACGCCGAACTCAACGTTCTGAAGCGAGGTATTAAGGTGAAAACGACTCGCGCGAGTGGGTTAGTACAGCGGCTTACTAACTGATTATGGACTTAGTTTACAGTCAGTTTTACCTTTGTTACATGTCAAACTTGGTGATGAGTTGTGTTTTAACAATTCTCTTTCTGAAAGAAAAGTCATTTCAATTGATGTTTTTGAATCTGAAACGTTAACATTATGCGCAATTGTGAGCATAAGGATTTGAATGGAATGAATACAACTTATTTTAACAGCGTTAATAGGTATAGCTACATATATAGTGTTAAGCCTGGTGATACTCTTACGAGAATTATATGGAAGTTTTATCATTTTAAGTTTGGAACAGATGGCTATAATTTTGCTGTTGCTCAAATAAAAAAAGACAACCCAAAAATTTCAGACCCTAATTCGATTAAATCTGGTCAATCTATTTACTTGAGAAAGTTGAACGTTTCAAACACCAAGCAATCTGAGTTTTCTTCTAAAATTGCCATTTCAGATCATGATCAAGCGCAATTTGAATCAACGATGAAATCTATGTCGCAAAACGAAAAGGAAGCATTTTGGGCTCTTTCTTGGCTTGATGACAATTGGGGGCCTGCGAGCGCAGGTATCGGTGCTACTTTTGCGTCCATGGGGGCTTTATTAGGAGATAGTGAAAAAGGAAATGTCGCAGAGCTAAAAAAGCTTGATGGTTTATATAGAGATTATAAATCAGGAAAGTTTTCGAAAGGGCAATATGATTACCGCAGGAAAAAACTATTAGAGAATGTAGCAAAAAACCTTGGACCAACTGAGAAGCTTCTCTTTAATGGTAAGAAAGCTCGAGAGGCTATGAGGATATCTCGAAACGGCGGGGTTATGACTACCGCGGCGCTTCAGAAGAATACTGATAGGTTAGCAAAGTTATCAAAAGTAGCAGCTAAAGGTGGCACTGTATTGACTGCAGTTAATATTGGTATTGCCTGCGATCAGATAGCTAGAGCAGACTCTAAGGCAAAGAAAAACGAAATATTGGTGGAAACTGCAGCAAGTACAGTTGTAGGTACTATGTCTGGTATTGCAATATCATTATTTGTTGTTGCTACACCCGTTGGTTGGGTGGGAGCTCTGGTATTGGGAGTTGCTTCATCTGTCGGAAGTTATTATTCAGGAAAACAAGCTGCAGCGGTATATAAAGAGCACTATTCTCACTTAGACGTAGTTGAATCGACAGGTGTAGGTAATATATGCAGTTATTAGATTGGTCCTTTCTAACCTTCTTTATCGCCGGAGGAGTCGCGTTTTTATGGTTCGTTATTATCGGAGCAATTTTTATATTTTTTATACCGCCAAAGGTGAAGCGGTTTGCTTTTAATCCGAAACATTATTCAGAAGTAGAGTTAGCCTTAGTCTCGGGTTTTCACTTTGGTGCTTTAGTACATGGTGTAGGCTTAGTTGCGGCGGTCGCTTTACCAACTTTAGCGAGGAGAAGGGGCTTTGCTGATATTCATCAAGTTTGCTCCGGTCTATTCATCGGAATTTGCCGTATTTATATAAGCGTTTTATTGCTTCTAGCTATGATCACTTTAGGCTCAATGGTGGTTTGGATGTCTATTACTTGAGAGCTGGAATAGAAGGTCGGTGAAGTTTGCAGTTATTAGAAGTTTCTTTTATTACATTTTTTGTTGCAGGTGCTTTGTTAGTTTTTTGGTACCTGATAGTAGGTATTTTGCTTATTGTTATCACGCCGCAAAAAGTAAAGCGCTATGCGTACACTAGTGAGCATTATACAGATATTGAGCTTGCTTTAGTTTCTGGATGTCACTTTGGGGCCTTAATACATGGATTAGCCCTTGTTGCCGCAGTTGCATTTCCTAAGTTGGCCAAAAAAAGAAAGCTAACAGATATTCGTAGAGTTTGCCCAAAGTGGTTCATAAGTATTGGGCTAGTGTACTGGACTATTTTAATCTTTATCGTAGTCACTATTTTTGCATCTTTGTTAGCTATGATTTTGTTTTGAATTGATTACGTACGTAAAAGAAGACCGAGCTTATGGCTCGGTCTTCTTTTATGCATGTTTTGCAAACGCATTGGTAAAAGACACGCTGCGTATTTTGTATTGCTGTTGATAAGCAAGAATAAAATCTCGGATAGCGTCATTTACAGGGAAAACACAGTGGACGTCTAGGCCTTCTAAAAACTGATTGTCAGCCATATCCCAGAAGCTTTGAAGCGAATTACAAATGATTGTTCTCATAACAGTGCTCGTCTCGGCTTATTTAAAGTCAGATTAACAACTGTCCTTGGTGTGCAATACGGAGCTAACTAGTTTTTCAATTGCCCAGTATTTTAGGGTGAAGGCTACATTACATCACCTAGATCCATTCGTATTGGTTAAAAACCAATCACTAGCGAGCAGAGTATAGCCAACCAAATGTATATTTAAAAGATAAAATTGGAACAAAAATCAAGCAATGGTTTGCGCATATCTAAGTTGGGTTTACATGATGACCCGCTAGTCCGGAGTAGGGGTTATGTGTGGCCTTACTCCTAAACAAACTCGTTCCTAAACAAGCTCGATGTGCAGGGTTGAGCGTTAATGAACTAAATCCTGCCCTTTGAGGTTAGTTGGTATAGTGGAACGTTAAGTTTCGCTCCCTGATTTAAGGTTAAGCTATAAATCTAACGCTAAGATTTTGGACTTACGCTGGAAGTTATATAACCCTTGTTTGGCTCCAGGCAAATAGTCGACACTGACTTCGTAAAAACCTTGCTCTCTAAACCAATGCAAACTGTGTGTCGTGAGGACAAAAATCTGATCAATGGTTTCGGATTTAGAACGATGTTTCATGTAGTTGAGCAGTAACAAACCTCGGTTTCCATCACGATAGTCAGGGTGAATCGCTACGCAAGCCATCTCAGCTTTACGCTCTTCTGGGTATGGGTAAAGGGCAGCACAGCCAATAATCAAGCCGTCTTTTTCGATGATGGTAAATTTTCCAATCTCTTGCTCTAGCTGCTCTCGAGAGCGCCTAACCAGTACACCTTGTTCTTCTAACGGGCGAATGAGGTCTAAGATACCGCCAATATCGTCAATATTAGCTTGCCTCACTTGTTCAGCACTCGCCATAACAACTTGGGTTCCGATGCCGTCGAAAGAGAACAACTCCTGAATTAAGGCGCCATCTACTTTATAACTGATCAAGTGGCTACGAGGTACTCCGGCACGGCAAGCGGCAATAGAGCCTTTAAGAAAGCGCAGTGTTCCTGTGTTGTAATCTAGATCAGGAGACGTATTTTCAGAGAGCGTTTTGATGACATGCTCCGCCTCAATTGGCAGTAATTCGGCGACAGCATTGCCGTTGTCATCAATGACACCTTGTTCGGAGCAAAAACCAATCAGCTTATCCGCACCCAGCTTTATCGCCAGTTGTGTCGCGACTTCTTCAGAAAGTAAGTTAAAACACTCGCCAGTCACAGAGCTAGCAATGGGGCCAAGTAGCACAATAGAGCCTTGGTCGAGCGTGCGATTAATCGCGTCGGTGTCAATGCGGCGAATGCGTCCACTATGGCAATAGTCCACACCATCATCAACGCCGAGTGGCTGAGCAATGATGTAGTTTCCGCTAACGACATTGAGCTGGGTGCCTGCCATCGGAGTGTTGTTGAGGCTCATTGATAGGCGCGCAGTAATCGCAAGTTGAAGTTGTCCGGCAGCTTGCATAACAACAGATAAAGCCGATTCATCCGTAATGCGGATATTTTTGTGGTAAGGCGTAGTGAGGTCTTGTTTTTCTAGCAGCTGATTAATTTGAGGACGTGCACCATACACCACCACGACTTTGATTCCGAGGCTGTGCATGAGTGCGATATCATTAATAATATTGCCAAAATTTTTGTGTGCGACGGCTTCTCCGCCCAGCATGATCACCATGGTTTTTCCGCGGTGAGCATTGACATAAGGTGTTGATTGACGGAATCCTTTTACGAGAGCAGTACTACGAATTTTCACTACAGCCATTCCTTTGTTTAATTATGTTAAAATAATGCCTTTTTATTCACTTGGTGGCAAGGTGAAATTTTGGAATAAAGCACAAACATATTGAGGTAGGTTCTTGGTCCCGTTAAGAGGGAAGGTTACAATGGTGGCGTCTTTCCTCAATACGTGAACCTCATGTCTTCTGCTGTTAATAAGAATGCTGCGATCACTGCTTCAAATCTGTCAAAAACGTCATCTAAATCAATGCTTCGTAAGTGGCTAGAGCGTTCTCTCATGCTTATAGCGATAGTTGGAACCGTTGTCGTGTGCATGCTGTATAGTGATTTGATTACTCGAACCATTAATCCGCCCATTCCCAAATCGACAATTTATGGTCGCTGGGTTGAGCAAGATGTTGCGCCTTATGCTCGTGAAGAATTTGTGTTGAGTGAGCGCGGTGTTACCGTAAATGGTTCTACAGTGGCGACCAGTTTTGAATTCGATGGGGATTCGTTTTCGTATCGAGTGGGTTCAAATGAGCGGCACTTCAATTTTGTGGGTAAGCAGCATGCAGAAATGAAGCTGGATGCCAATGCACATTATCTACCTGTATTCCGTTTAGAGGGGCGTGCAAGGATTGCGGTAAGATAGTCGTTTTTATTATTGTCTCTTAAGCTGACAGCTTTTTCGTCTGTGAGTCACATGGATGATCACAATTTCATCTCTCAATCAGTAAATCTTACTTTCAAACATAATCCGGACAATTCCGTAATTCTTCCGCTGCTATCATGTTGTATTAACTGAATGAATTCACAACGAGTAAACGGATTGGCTTAGCGTTGAAACATTTTGTCGTTGCTTTTCAATTGCACCGTATGCATTTGTTTGCCATCCTTTTGCTATTCTCTTTTACGGAAAAGACACGTGTTAAAAAAACTCCTTCCTATTATCTCTTTGAGCCTACTCTTTGGCTGTGCTCAACAAAATGATCGTGCTCAGCAGTATCTTGATGGTGAGTTTCCTCAGATCCTCAATCAAGTGGATGTGGTTGAGTCTAACAAACCACGCGATTTTACTGAATTTAACAAGCAAGCTGAGCAAGTGGTGATAAAGTCACCATCCATGGCGAAGATATACCAACCGCTATATCAACGATTAAGTGAGTGGGCGCAACAGAGTGGAGATACCAGTGCGTTGAGTGCGTTTGGCATTCAAGCCGCGCAATTGGGTGGTGGTGATAAAAAAGGTAATGTGCTGTTTACCGGATACTTTTCTCCCGTGATGGAGCTGCGTCATACACCAAACGACATTTTTAAGTACCCAGTTTATGGCAAGCCAAACTGCTCATCAGATTGTCCGACTCGTGCGGAGATCTACAACGGGGCATTAGATGGCCAAGGTTTAGTGCTAGGTTATGCGCCTAACCGTATTGACCCGTTTATGATGGAAGTGCAGGGCAGTGGCTATGTGCATTTTGAAGATGATGATACGTTGGAGTACTTCGCGTACGCAGGGAAAAATAATAAAGCTTACGTTAGTATTGGCCGCATTTTGATTGAACGTGGTGAAGTGCCGCGTGAAAAAATGTCTCTCAAAGCGATTAAAGAGTGGGTAATGGACAACGACGACGCAACAGTACGCGAGTTGTTGGAGCAAAACCCTTCTTACGTCTTCTTTGCGCCAAAAGCGGAAGCGCCAGTAACGGGATCGGCTGGTATTCCTTTGTTACCAATGGCCGCGGTCGCGGGTGACCGTTCTATCTTACCAATGGGCACACCAATCTTGGCGGAAGTACCATTGCTGAATGCGGATGGTACGTGGAGCGGTGCTCATCAACTGCGAATGCTGATCGTTTTAGACACTGGTGGTGCGGTAAAACAGAACCATTTGGATCTGTATCATGGCATTGGTGCGAGAGCAGGAACGGAAGCAGGGCACTACAAGCATTTTGGTCGAGTTTGGAAACTTGGGCTGGAAAACTCACCAACTCAAGCGCCTTGGGCTTTGCCGCCAGAAAAGCTACAATAGCGACCCAAGAAAGAGGAACCGCCTCTTATCTAGACATTTCATCAAAGAGTGCGTATAAATCGCACTCTTTGTTTTTCTATCGATCATCTGGACTTCAATATGCGTGAACTCGATACCCCAGCATCTGACAGCTACAATCAACGCTTTGGCGGCACTCGTCGTCTTTATGGCAACAGTGAAGTGGACATTCTTCGCGCTGCACACGTTTGTGTTATTGGTATTGGTGGCGTGGGTTCATGGGCGGTCGAAGCGCTGGCCCGTAGTGGGATCGGTGAGTTGACTCTGATTGATATGGATGATGTTTGTGTCACGAATATTAACCGCCAAATTCATGCGATGACGGGCACCGTTGGCCAAAGCAAAATTGAAGTTATGGCCGAGCGTGTCAAATTGATCAACCCAGAGTGTAAAGTCAATCTGATTGATGATTTCATCACGCCAGACAATCAACATGAGTACTTAAGCAAAGAGTTTGATTACGTGCTAGATGCGATTGACAGCGTAAAAGCGAAGGCGTCTTTGTTGGCGTATTGCCGCAGCAACAAGATCAAAGTGATCACCACGGGGGGCGCTGGTGGTCAGGTTGACCCAACGCAGATCATGGTCGCTGACTTAACGAAAACGATCCAAGATCCTCTAGCGAAGAAAATCAAAGACACCTTGCGTCGTCATCATAACTTCCCTAAGAATCCGGCTCGTAAGTTTGGTATTGATTGCGTGTTTTCAACCGAGCAGCTGAAGTACCCTCAAGCAGACGGTTCAGTGTGTGGTGTGAAGTCGACAGCGGAAGGTCCAAAACGTATGGATTGCGCTAGCGGTTTTGGTGCGGCGACTGTCGTAACTGCAACGTTTGGCTTTGTCGCGGTATCGCGAATCGTTGAGAAGTTGATTTCAAAATATAAGCAGTAAACTAGAAGAAGAGCGCATCATGACAGATTTTCCCGTTTCTCCATTTGGTACAGATATCACCAGCGAAGACATTGTAGCGACTATGCAGCAATTTAAAGGCTGGGAAGATCGTTACCGTCAGGTTATTCAGTGGGGTAAAAAGCTGCCAAAAATGCCAGAAGAGCTGAAATCAGAACAAGTTACCGTTTCGGGTTGTGAAAGCTTGGTGTGGTTAGTGAGCAAAGAGCAAGATGGCGTTTGGCATTTTTGTGCGGACTCCGATGCGCGTATCGTCCGTGGATTGATTGCCTTGGTAATGGCAGCTTATGACGGTAAAACGGCCGATCAAATTCAAGCGTTTGATATTGATGCTTATTTTGATCAACTGGGGCTTGTCTCCCATTTAAGCCCGTCACGTGGTAATGGCTTGAAAGCTATTGTAGAGCAGATTAAGCAAACCGCCGTGTAACGAGTCATTTTCCCAATTCTTAAAAAACGCCGAATAACCTAGCTGTTTGGCGTTTTTTGTTTCTGAGTTGAGACATTTTTTGCATATGGATAAAAAGTATGCAAATAGTCGACTATTTTAGTGTTAATTAACCTTTCTATTGATCCTGGTTCATTATATTGCCCACTTGGTTTTTATAAACTCAATTGTATTTAAAATTTGTCTATATTAGATAGTAGACATATGCCTCATTCGCTCCTGTTCCCCAATGCTGACACGCATTTGGAGGCGATTGGGATATTTAGGTACAAACGCTAGGAACCTCCCTATATGCAATTCACCTTGGAACATGCGCAAGACGTGTTATCCGGAATGCCAGACCCCACTTTTATTCTGAGTGAAGATGGTATCTATATTGATGTTTTTGGAGGAACAGATAAAAAAGCCTATCACGATGGAAGCAATTTGATAGGTAAGACACTTCACAGCGTACTTGAAAAAGATAAAGCCGACTGGTTTATCGAGCAGATCAGTCGATCACTGAAACAAGACAGTATTGTGACGATCGAGTACAAGATGTGCGCCGACAGCATTCAGGGAATAGATGCTAACAGTGGGCCAAGAGGCGACCTATACTACGAAGGCAAGATCTGCCCACTCGCTATAAAATACCGAGGTCGTCGCGTTGTCCTTATTCTTACACGCAATATCTCCAATCGCCACCGAGTTGAAACCCTTCTTCGCCATCAAAGCCAAATTGATGCTCTTACCAACATCTACAATCGACGTGTCTTTTTCGAAAAGCTCACAGAAGAGGTCATTAAAGCTCAAGAGCCGAACTATCACTCCGCGTTGTTATTGTTTGATTTGGACTTTTTTAAAGTCATCAATGATAAACGTGGTCATGATGCGGGGGATTATGTCTTAGAGACCTTAGCTGATTTGGTTTCTCACTTACTCGTCAAAGACGAAATTTTTGCAAGAGTCGGAGGGGAGGAGTTTGCGATTATTTTGCCAGAAACTTCTCTGTCGGCGGCGAAAGAGGTAGGAGAGGAAGTACGTTCCCACATTCAAAATTGTCAGTTCGAATTTGAAAAGATTGAAATTCCGGTCACGGTGAGTGTAGGCGTGGTGGAAATAGGCAGAAATGAAACCACCAAACGTTTGTATGCGCATGCAGATAAAGCGCTTTATGCTGCGAAAAGAAATGGCAGAAATTGCGTGGCGACTCTGGATAGGCAGATGGAGTAACCTTGTTGGTTACTCCAAATCAAACCGTTGGCGTTATAGCATGTCGACGGCTTTTTCTACGGCGGCGATGAGTCTTTCCACATCGTTCGTCGTGTTATAAATACCAAAAGAGACGCGTACCGTGCCTTTCACATTTAGCGCATCCATCAATGGGTGAGCGCAGTGGTGTCCTGCTCGTACCGCAATGCCTTGTTGATCGAGCAGCGTCGCAATATCTTGGTGATGAACGCCGTCCATGACGAACGTCAGTACCGAGGCATTCGGTTGATAGCCTAGAATATGGATGTCATCCAAAGCGCTTAGTGCTTGGTAGGCCTTATCCTGAAGCACATGGAGATGATCCTCTACTTCGTGATGGTTAAAACCTTGGTACCACTCAATGGCTTTCGCTAGAGCAATCGCGCCCGCAACGTTTGGTGTGCCCGCTTCAAATTTACCAGGAAGTGCAGAAAACGTCGTTTTTTCGAAAGAAACGCGTTCAACCATTTTACCGCCGCCGTGCCATGGTGGCATGGCTTCCAAAAGTTCAAGCTTGCCGTATAAAACCCCAATGCCTGCTGGTGCATAAAGTTTGTGACCTGAGAAAACGTAGAAATCGATATCTGATGCCGATAAATCAAGTTGCTCATGTACGATGCCTTGCGCGCCATCAACTACAACAACCGCGCCAACGTTGTGCGCCAGTTCAGTGATTTTTTCGATAGGTTGGCGTGTGCCTGTTACGTTGGTTATTTGTGCGCAAGCAACAATTTTACAGCGGTCAGACAGAAGCGCCTCAAATGCACTGATGTCGAACTGGCAATCTGATGTCATCGGAACTTTAATGACTTTAGCACCCGTTTGCTCTGCCACGATTTGCCAGGGCACGATGTTGGCGTGGTGCTCCATCTCGCTAATTAAGATCTCATCACCTGGTTGTAACGTGCTACTGGCGTAGGTTTGAGCAATTAAGTTCAGTGCTTCGGTTGCGCCCCGTGTCCAAATGATCTCTTTAGAGCTGTTTGCACCAATAAAGCTTGCCACTCGTTCTCGTGCCGCTTCAAATTGGCTGGTGGCATTAGCCGTTAAACTGTGGCTGCCACGGTGAACATTGGCATTTTGCGCACTGTAGTAATGACTGATGACATCAATCACACATTGCGGTTTTTGCGTTGTCGCTGCGCTATCTAGATACACTAAGGGCGTATCGTTGACGGATTGGTTTAGAGCAGGAAATTGCTCGCGTACAGCATTTACGTCAAACATTATTCTTCACCAAGCTTGTGGTAGTGCAGAGTAGGCAGAGGGATCATTGGTTCAGCAACTGACCATGCGTGTTTTTTACCTGAGAGTTGAATGATTACTTCCATCGCGAACTCTAAAGCTGTACCCGGACCTTGACTAGTGATCAGGTTGTGGTTGATATCAAAGGTCACGCGTTTGCTGCGCCACTTCTCTTCCGGGATATGTGACTGAAAGCTCGGGTGACAGGTCATCAGTGATTGTGAGAAAAGATCATGGTGTTGCAATACCAACGCCGGTGCTGCGCAGATAGCAGCGACCAATTTTCCCTCGTAGATGTGCTGCTTAAGGATTTCTATCATCACCGTGCTATCACGAAAAATTTCTGCACCACCAACACCACCAGAAAGCGCTATGGCGTCAAACTCATCATCAGCAATATCGACCAGTTTACAATCGGCTGTTAGTGTGACTCCGCGAGAAGCTTTCATCGTCAATGAGCCATCAAAAGCAGCACTCGCTACCGTAACGTCATAACCCGCGCGAACCATCATGTCGATAACGGTGACGGCTTCCATTTCTTCGGTGCCCGGAGCGATTGGCACTAAGATTTTCTTACTCATTGTTCTGTCCAGCTTTGTTCTATTTGTTTGATGCGTTGGTAAAGTTTTAAATTCTCAGGCGTATTGATGCGATGTTTCTCGGCAGCCTTTAACAAGTATCCGGTTATAAAATCAATTTCCGTTCGACGCTGATGGAATACGTCTTGTCTCATTGAAGAATAGTTCTCAGCTGTGGCGTTCACCACTTGCATTACCGTATCGAAAAGAGAGCGAAACTCGATAGCAATACCTTCTTTACTCATTACTTCAACCAGTTCTTGAGTGATGCTTTCGAGTTGTATCTTAAACTCGGGCTTCGCAAGTTCACCATTCTTACACTGGAGAATCGCAGTCAGTGGGTTAATCGCGCAGTTGATCGCTAACTTAGTCCATAACGCAGATTGGATGTGTGGATTCCAAATGGCCTCTGGAAGGGCATTATGCATAACATCTTTCAGAAAAGTGCACTGCATTCCTTTGTCATTATAACCACCCGCTTGCGTTGTTCCGTGACCGGTATGCAATACGTGTTGGTTATCTGGTTTGTATGCGCCGTGCGTTGTTGTTGCGAGCACTATCGGATTGTTTGGCACAACCTTCTCCAAGGCAGAGGCAGTACCCATACCATTGTGCATCAGCATGATAATCGTGTCTGTATTGATATGAGGGAGCAAAGGCTGAATGGCGTCTTCCACTTGCCAAGCTTTTACCGTGATCAAAATGAGATCCGCTTTATTTACGGAGGAAATATCTTGATTACTGAATACGGTTGCGGGTGTGTCATCCAACTGAAGTGATTGTTGTCTCTCTGAACTTCTTCCCCACAATGAAACATTGTGTCCGGCAAGCTGAAATTTTGTTGCCCAGAGTGAGCCCACCGCACCTGGACCGAGGATAAGGATATTCACCAAACGCTCTCATTAAAAAGGTTTGCTGCAAGGATAATGAGGGAAAAAAGGAAAGCAAATAAAAATGGCGCCGAAAGGCGCCATTTTTGAGCAAACTTAGTGGTTCAATTAGAACTTGTAAGTTACAGCTAGGTAGTGGCTTACACCAGTCGATTCTAGCTCAACACCTGGAGCGACTTGTAGACCGTCTTTTACGCCATATACTTCTTTGTATGCTTTCAGGCCGTAACCAACCGCGAAGCGATCTGAGTGCCAGTAAATGCCGTTGAACATTGCACCACCGTTTGACGCGGTAGTACCAAATTTGTTACCAGCATCATCATCCATACCGAATTGGTAATCAATGTAACCTTGGTAAGAAATGAATGAACCATTGTCGAAGAAGTAGAATGGTTTGAACCAGTTAGTCGAGATTTGGAAACCGTTCCAACCTTTGTTGTTGCCATCGTAAGTGCTGTACAGGTTTAGGCCGATTTTACCTAACCAAGGAACCATTACATCAGAACCTAAACCGATTTTCTGGTTGTTTACACCACCGTTGTTACCGCCCCATTCCATTAGAGATGCAATGTATAGCTCTTGAACTGGACCGAAAGATAGGTCTTTACCAGTTACGGCATCTAGAGACATACGTGGTGCAAATTTCATGAACATCTTGTCAGGAGCGCCGTTCTCAATTGACTTATCTTGGTTATCTTTAGTCGCTAGGTTAAATACGTCTACGTAACCGTATAGGTCGAAAATACCAGAGCGACCGCCAAATTCCATTTCTAGGTAATCGTGAGCGTTGTCGTCAGCGCCTTTAACTCGTGGCATTTCATCAATTGAGTACATGTAGTTGAACTGCATCCACTTGTAATCGTTTTTGTGGATATCGCCGTCAGAGTAATCTGCCGCCATAACTGGAGCTGAAGTAGCCGCTAGAAGGCTAAGAGCTAAAAGTGATTTACGCATAAGGGGACTCTCTATGTTTGTAATGATTCAGAACACGCAATCTATGCTGCGCTTTCCAATTGGCGGGAATAATAGCGATAAAAATCCCAAATGAAAGTGATAAAGGGTGCAAAATTGAACGTTTTTGGTGAGTTGTGTCACGAAATTATCTTTATTTACGGAACTTTTTGTTCGTTGCATTTGATTGCAATAAATATGTGACTTAGATCGTTTGCGTAAGCGATTTTATGACTTTTTAAGCCAGTCGATTAACCAACATAAATCGTTAGTGATCGGAGTGATAAGGGATTCGTATGTATCCGTGAATCAAAGAGGACGTTTGAATGAAAGAAGTCATGTTATTCCCACTCACTTCAGTTGTACTCCCTGAAGGTAAAATGAATCTGCGCATTTTTGAGCCACGATATAAGCGAATGGTAAAGGAATGCAGCCTACAAAATGTGGGTTTTGGAGTTTGCCTAGTAGGAAGTGAAGGTGACCCTAAAGACGTGGGTAACGTTTCATCTATCGGAACTTTGGTCAGGATCGTTGATTTTGAAACACTCAGTGATGGCCTTCTTGGTATTACAGTTGCTGGTGAGAAACGCTTTGTTGTTAAACGTGTTCGTGCAGATGCGGATGGCTTACGCCATGCAGAGGTTGAATGGTTAGATAATTGGCAACATCCAGACAACTCACCAGATTTCTTCTATTTAAGCCAGCAGTTATCCCATGTTTATGAAGAGTTTCCTCAACTTGGAAGCCTCTACCAGCATCGTTTTTACGATGACTCTGCTTGGGTTACTCAGCGTTGGCTTGAGTTACTACCCCTAGACTGCAATCTGTTCGAACAGCTAGTCGGCGCAGAGGACTGTATTCCTGCGTTGCAATTTCTGACAGAAGCCATAGAAGCCCCGACTAACAAAGAGGCAAGGATATGAAAGGATTTAACAAAGCTGCGCTAACTGTTGTTGCGGCGTTAGGACTGGCGGCGTGTGGCTCCGACAGTGACACTATCGAGTATTCCAATTTACAAGCAGTGCACGCGTCTTCTGATGCGCCGCTTGCAAATGTGTGGATCAACGATAAACCATCATTAACGAATGTTGATTATGGTGTGGGATCTGGCTACGTTAAATTGCGAGAGGGGATGAATTCGATTCAGGTCGATGTTCAGCTCCCAGGTAATGAAACCGCGACCGTAATACCTAAAACAGAACTAGATCTTGATTCCGACCTCAATTATAACGTGTTCGTTGTTGGCGATGCCGATGGTTCGCCAAACCCAGTTGAGCCTTTAGTTGTGACTCGCAGCGCCGATTCAATGGCTGATGCCAATAGTCTAGATGTTCAAGTTGTTCATGCAGCTTCAGGCGTTCCTGCTGTTGATCTTTATGTCACTGAGCCAGGTGTTGCTCTTGCTAGCGCGACTCCAATAACTAACCTTGCTTACAAAGCTTCTACCGACGTATTGAACATCCCAGCTGGTGAGTATCAAGTTCGACTTGCCGTAGGAGACAGCGTTGCTTTTGACTCCGGCACAGTACCTCTTGCGGCTAATTCCAACTTGACGATTGCCGCTATCGGCACAGGAGATTCGAATAGCACGTCACCTGTCAAACTCTTGGTGTTGGACGGTTCGGGCTCTTCTATAATTGAAGATATGGGCAGCCAAGCTGAAGTAAGAGTCGGACACCTTGTCGATGGAGCGCCAGTCGTCGATGTTAACGTTAACGGGGCGGCCTTCGCTCCTCTTGCCGACTTAGCGTTCAAAGAGATTCGTGGTTATTTGGATCTTGCTGCTGGCGCTTACGATATCGACGTTTACGTGGATGGCACAACAACCAATCCGATCATAGATGTTGACGGGTTAATGGTTGCAGGTGGAATGGATTACAGTGTTTATGCAGTCGGTGTTGTTAGCCCAGCGATTGATATCGAAGCTCTGGTTGTTGAAGATATGAGACGCGCTGTGGCGACTAGCGCGACATTGAATGTGACACACGCTGCGGCTAATCCTATAGCGGAAATGGTGGATATTTACCTCACTACGAGTGCAGGAATAGATGGAAGTGATCCAACTATTGCTAATTTTGCGTATAAAAATAGCGTACAAGGATTATATGTCGCTGAAGGTACATATTATGTAACGGTAACAGTGGCTGGTAACCCAAGTATTGTTGCGGTTGACTCAGCACCAGTCAATGTAATGAACGGTGTTGTGTACCAAGTCGTTGCCATTGATGATGGGATCAACGGTGGTTTCAACTTGTTGGTCGATGACGTGACCGATTAGGACGAATGGGAGGAGGAGACTCCTCCCACAAATTAAGGCCGATTATGATGAGTGATAGCCCGAAAAAACTGGGGCGCAGTGATTGGAACGATTACATGGATAAAGTGAAGGCTCGAGACAAAGACGCGTTCGCTTTTGTATTCCGTTTTTACGCACCCAAGCTGAAGCAATTCGCTTACAAACATGTTGGTAATGAGCAAGTTGCTATGGAGATGGTGCAAGAGACCATGGCGACAGTTTGGCAGAAAGCGCACCTCTATGATGGTGAAAAGAGCGCGTTATCGACTTGGATATATACCATAATCCGAAACCTTTGTTTTGATTTGCTGAGAAAACAGAAAGGTAAGGAATTACACATTCATTCTGATGACATTTGGCCGTCAGAGTATTATCCACCTGATCTTGTTGATCACTATTCACCAGAACAAGATATGTTGAAAGAACAGGTGGTTAAGTTTTTAGATATATTACCGAAAAACCAGAGAGATGTTTTACAAGCGGTATATCTTGAAGAGCTACCTCATCAACAGGTCGCGGAATTATTTGATATACCCCTCGGTACTGTAAAATCCAGGCTGAGGCTTGCAGTAGAAAAGCTAAGGCATTCAATGCATACGGAGCAACTATGAACAAACACCCAGATAACAGCTTGTTAGAAGCATACGCTTCGGGAAGCATTGATGCGGTTTCTGGTCTTGTGGTCGCAACCCATTTAGAAACATGCACCAAGTGCCGAGCTTATGTGAACCAAGTCGAAGCAAGTCAAGCGAACATCGTAAGTGACATACCTTCTGAGTATGTTTCTGAATTTGACGACATGTTTAATGACATCATCAATGCGGAGCCAGCGACTGATAATATCGTGATCCGCGACTCTGCTGCTGTTAATGTCGCAGGAAAAAGTTTCGCTCTTCCTAAAACTCTAGCGCGTTTCTCTGACCTCGTAGGGTCATGGAGAAGTTACGGAGGCAAGGTTTTTAGTGCTCAGATTGACCTAGGGGAAGACGCTCGTGTCAGCTTAATGTACATCGGGGAAGATGTGCAAATTCCTCAACATACGCACAAAGGCCTGGAGTCCACATTGATCCTGCATGGCGGATTTAGTGACGAGGATGGCCAATATGAAGAGGGCGATTTGATGATTAGAGACGCATCAGTGAAGCACAGCCCTTACACTAAGGCCGGAGAAGACTGCTTGTGTTTAACCGTATTGACTGAGCCGATGATCTTTACTCAAGGCGTGGCACGTATATTTAATATGTTTGGTAAAGGGTTATACCCATAGACCTCTTATCTTATATCTCGCAAAACAAAAACCACCGAATTCGGTGGTTTTTTATATGTTTCGTTAATTCTTGTGACGTGCTTTTTCCAATAGAGCATCAAAGTAATGTCGTAGCGAGTACAACATAATCAAGCTTGGCACGACCATGACAGCGGTAAGCACGAAGAATGTGCTCCAATCATTAAGATAATCCACTAGCTCGCCACTGAAAGAAGCAAGAGTCGTCCGTCCGAAGTTTCCTAGAGAAGCAAGCAACGCATACTGAGTTGCCGAAAATGCTTGTCCGGTTAGAATCGTCAAAAATGAAACAAAAGCGACAGTTGAGAAAGCAGTCGTAAAGTTATCGACAATAATCGTGGCTAAGTACAAGTGCTCGTTTGGGCCTACCGAAGCAATCCAAGCAAACATCAAGTTACTGGCAGACATAGCAATACCACCGATCATTAATCCACGTACAATACCAAACCTAACGTTGAACATGCTTCCGACAAAAGTAAAGAAGATGGTGGCTCCCCAACCAATCAGTTTGGAGTAATAGCCAATTTGTTCATTGCTAAAACCAATATCTTTGTAGAACGCGATCGACATCCTGCCCAAAAACGCTTCGCCAATTTTAAATAGGAAAACGAACAGCAACAGAGTAATCGCGACACGGACACCATTGCGATTAAAGAAATCAAGGAAAGGTTCCACAACAGTCACGGTAAACCAAGCTACGACTTTCGAACCAACCACTTCTTTGTGGCGTTGTTCAGCGGCAGACTGAAGTTGTTCGCGTTGAGTCTTAGGTTCACCGACTAAAATCGTAAAGACCATTAGAATGCCGACTATCACCGCCATCCCGTAATACACACCATTCCAACCGACACTGTCAGCATTAACAAACGCTAAATAACCCGGTAGTGAATAACCTGTCCACCAGCCAATGACCGCCATTGCAGAAGCTTGAGGCAGTTTAGACTCTTCTGACTTTGGGAAAGTATCAATACGAAAAGCATCAATTGCGATGTCTTGTGTTGCTGAAGCCGTTGCAATACACAAGGCGAGTAGTGACGCAAACACCAAGTTTTCCGCTGGATTAACACCGGCAATAAATAGGGTAGCGACGAGTACGATACTTTGACAAAAGAAAATCCAGCTACGTCTTTGCCCCAGCAGTCTAAAGAGGACTGGCAGCTTCACGCGGTCAACCAGAGGTGCCCACAGAAAGTTGATCGCATAGACCGCAAAAACGCTACCAAAATAGCCAATTGCGGAGAGGGTCAAGCCGGCATCTTTTAGCCAACCTGACATGTTTGAACCGATAAGAACCCACGGAAAGCCGCTAGAGCAGCCCAGCATGAAAACCCACATGAGTCGTTTATCGAGGTAACTTTTTACCGTTTCCAACCAAGTGATGGAAGGTAATGAAGACATAAATCAATCCAATAAAATGAAGCCGTTGAAAGAGAAAGCCCTTCGATTATTCAAAGGGCTTATCGTTTTGGCTATTTAAGTAGTGTAGCTTTGGTGATGACGATTTGCGTCTCTGGTACATCACGCATTCGGCCTACCGTCGTGGTCGGCTGCTGAGCCATTTTCTGGATAACGTCGAACCCCTCAGTAACCTCACCAAATACAGCATAACCTGGTGGTCGAGCGCCATAGTTGAGAAAGTCATTGTCGACTAAGTTGACGAAAAACTGACGAGTTGCAGAGTTTGGTGCATTGGTTCGTGCCATGGCGATGGTAGCACGGTCATTGTTTAGACCATTATTTCCTTCGTTTTTGATTGGCGCGTATGTTTTCACCATCTGCATATCTTGGTTAAAGCCGCCACCTTGTGCCATGAAGCCTGGGATAATACGATGAAAAATAGTACCCTCGTAGCTCCCATCTTCTACATATTTTAGAAAATTAGCGACAGTGATAGGTGCTTTCTCTTCGTTTAACTCAACCGTAAATGAACCAAGTGTCGTTTCAAACGCTACTTTTGGTCCAGCCCAAACGCTGCAGCTGAGTAGTGCTAAGGACAGAATCGCTTTGCGTAACATTAGAAACGCTCCTGCATGTATTGACGAAGCTCAGGGTCATTGGCAATCTCTTTAAGCGTCAATGTCACCACATCATTCAATGTCTCTTCAATATCGGCATCAGAAGCACTCAATGTGCCAGATCGCTTTGCTGTACCTGTATAAGTTTTGACTAGCTTGCCCTCAGGTGTCTCTGCTGTGATTTCCAGCACAACTTTAGCATCCATCTCATTTTCCATCACCGAATGCTTCACGTTGACCAACGCTTCTTGAACGCTCAATTCAATCGCGTTGTTGCTGTTTAGATCCGCATGGAAACCTTGAGATGAGAATTGCTTCTCTAATGCTTCTTCTAACGCAATACGTAAATTCTGTTTAGCATGAAGAGGAAGAATGTTCGAACGGCCGTTATCCACCAACGCCACGTACTGCGCTGCACGTACATCTTTGCTGGTCAAACTGTAAGTCTTGCCTTGAACAATTGGATTGGTGCTCAATGTGCTTTCTGGCATCAGGTTCAGCTGAGGTTGTTGAGGGGCTGAACACGCAGCAAGCAACGCAACCGAAGCCGCAAGTACCAATTTTCTCATTTTATTATTCCTTTTAACTATTTTGCTAAAGCTTATTTTGCGCTTAATTTAGCAGGATTTTTTGTAGCCTGTAAAATCACAAACTTATTGTTGGAAGCGATAAGTTTCACATTTTTATCGCCAAACAGACGTTTGAGTTTTGCGTCGTACCCGAGGTGACGATTTCCGATAACCAGTAAACGGCCATTTTCACTTAATACTTGTTTAGCATCGCAGAACATTTGCCAAGCAATATGATCGGTGATTGCCTGTTGTTGATGAAACGGTGGATTACACATAACCATAGAGCTGCTGCTGTGTTTAAAACCGTCCAAGCAATTGTTCGCTATGCACTGTATGTCTCTATTTTCACCAAGGTTGTCGCGTAGGTTCTGTTTTGCCGACTCAAGCGCCATAAAGCTTTCATCAACACATGTTAGCCGAGCATTTGGATTCAACTGACCAAATTTAACAGACAGAATACCATTGCCGCAGCCGAGGTCGATGACATTGTCTATCGAAGGGTCTTGAGGCAGGTGCTGCAGCATAAAGCGTGCACCTAAATCTAAACTTTCTCCTGAATAGACATTTGGCATGTTCTTGAGTTCGATATCTTCGCCATCAACGCGCCAAGTCGTGAAAGGCATTACTTCAATCGGAGGCTCAACTGTTGCTTGAGAAAACACCAATCTGTGTTTTTTCCAGGCCAAAGATGTTTTTGTTTCGCCTAAGTATTTTTCAAACAGTTTTAGCGTCGAAGTATGAATTTCTTTCGCTTTATTGACTGCAATGACGGGGCAGGAAGCCGGTAGTGCCTTTCTTAATTGGCTTAGTATCCACACTAGATGGCGGTTACTTTTGGGCAGTTGCAGCAAGACGAGATCAATATTGGCAGGAATGAGGTCCATCGTGGTGGCAAACGCTACTTTATTGCACTGGTTTTGCTCGAGATTTTGCTGTGCACCTTTATGTGAGATGAATGAATCACTCATTAGCGTTACATGGTGCTTTTCCGAAAACCAGCAGGAGAGGGCACCAAAGCTGTCATTAATCACGAGGATGTTTTGATTGTCTGGCAAAGCAAGCTCTTCAACATGATTAATAAGATACTCATCACCGGCATCCCACGCTTGTAGCGTTTCGTTACTACGTTTTGGGAAACGATGAAGTGTTAAGCTTCGCTCGTGAAGGTTCAGTTCGGTTTTCATAGCTAAATGTAAGTTGATTTAGAAATTAAGTGTTATTGTCGCAAATGATGACGTGTCGAGATACAAAAAGCTGTCAAATTTTACGAGTTCAGTGATGGCTGCTCTTTAGACATGTTCATGGAGTCAAGCGCTTTGAGACAATATGTCTACAAAGTGCGTCAATAGTGAGAGTGATGTTTGAGTGATGCATGTCTGCTTTACTTAGGTATATACTTATGGAATTCGCATCAATGAGGAACGAATATGATCCAAGAAATCATAGAGAAGAAACTACACAGTGAGCTGCAACCCAGCTATCTCAAAGTCATTAATGAGAGCTACATGCATAATGTGCCACCAGGCTCAGAGAGTCATTTCAAAGTGATTGTTGTGAGTGATTCGTTCGCGGGACAGCGTTTGATTGGGCGCCATCGTCAAGTTCATCAAATTTTGGCAGATGAACTGGACAACCACATTCATGCATTAGCTATTCATACATACACTGATGAAGAGTGGAAGCGTGAACAAGATGGCGCCCCTGATAGCCCGATGTGTATGGGTGGTGGTCACTAAAAACGCAAGATATAAAGGTGCAGAGAAAAGGTGGCTTAAGGCCATCTTTTTTCGTTTTACATTCTTTAGGGACGTTAACGTGGCACAAATTCTGGTTAAAAAATGTGTTAACAGTGTTTCAACAAATGAATGGAAATTGCAGAATATTTCAGGCGATGAATATCACTTTTCCATAAGATATGTATGGAATATGGCATTTGTGCGATGGGTCAAAGTTATGACTATTCTTTGACCTTTTAGACCTGATTCTACCGAAATAACCCCTCTATTCTAATGATTGATCATGGCATCAAGTTCCTAAAAAATGCTAGACTACGGCACCTGATAAATCTCGCGTATTCCTTGTGACGAGATTTTTAATAGGATGTTGCGATTTTGATGTTTAAAACAACATCAAAACCGGACACTGATGTCGTGTCTAAAAGTTACGCAATCAAAAGAATCTTTTTCCCGATAAAAGTAGTGCAAGTGCGTATGATTACAATAAAGAAGGGCTTGGATCTTCCTATCGCAGGAACTCCATCCCAGGTGATTAATGATGGTAAGACCATCAAAAAAGTCGCCTTGCTTGGCGAAGAGTACGTTGGCATGCGACCTACCATGCATGTCCGCGTTGGTGATGAAGTGAAAAAAGCGCAAGTTCTTTTTGAAGATAAAAAGAACCTAGGCGTGAAATTTACTGCACCAGCAGCCGGTAAAGTGATCGAAGTTAACCGTGGCGCTAAACGTGTCCTTCAATCTGTAGTGATTGAAGTGGCAGGTGAAGAGCAGGTGACATTTGATAAGTTCGAAGCCGCTCAACTTTCAGGTCTAGATCGTGAAGTGATCAAGACTCAGTTGGTTGACTCTGGCTTATGGACCGCTTTACGTACTCGTCCGTTTAGCAAGGTTCCTGCAATCGAGTCTTCTACTAAGGCTATTTTCGTAACTGCAATGGATACTAATCCACTAGCAGCTAAGCCTGAGTTGATCATTAATGAGCAACAAGAAGCATTCATTGCTGGTCTAGACATTCTTTCAGCCCTGACAGAAGGCAAGGTTTACGTATGTAAATCTGGCACTAGCTTGCCACGCTCTTCACAGTCTAACGTAGAAGAACACGTCTTCGATGGCCCTCACCCAGCAGGTCTTGCTGGCACCCACATGCATTTCCTATACCCAGTAAATGCAGAGAATGTGGCATGGAGCATCAACTACCAAGACGTTATCGCGTTCGGTAAGCTGTTCCTAACTGGTGAGCTATGCACAGATCGTGTTGTGTCTCTAGCTGGCCCAGTTGTGAATAACCCTCGTCTAGTTCGTACCGTAATGGGTGCAAGCTTAGATGACCTAACAGATAACGAGCTGATGCCTGGCGAAGTTCGTGTGATCTCTGGTTCAGTACTAACAGGTACACATGCAACTGGTCCACACGCATACCTTGGCCGTTACCATCAACAGGTTTCTGTATTACGTGAAGGCCGTGAAAAAGAACTATTTGGCTGGGCAATGCCTGGTAAGAATAAGTTCTCGGTAACTCGCTCTTTCCTTGGTCACGTATTCAAAGGTCAGTTGTTCAATATGACAACGACGACCAATGGTAGTGATCGTTCAATGGTTCCAATTGGCAACTACGAACGCGTAATGCCTCTAGATATGGAGCCTACTTTGCTGCTTCGTGATCTATGTGCCGGCGACACAGACAGTGCTCAAGCACTGGGTGCGCTTGAACTGGATGAAGAAGATCTAGCATTGTGTACCTTTGTATGTCCAGGTAAGTACGAGTACGGTACGTTACTCCGTGAATGCCTAGATACTATCGAGAAGGAAGGGTAATTTTCATGGCTCTTAAAAAGTTTCTTGAAGACATCGAGCATCATTTTGAGCCTGGTGGCAAACACGAAAAATGGTTTGCCCTGTACGAAGCTGTAGCAACAGTTTTTTACACGCCAGGTATCGTAACAAATAAAAGCTCGCACGTTCGTGATAGCGTTGACCTAAAACGTATCATGATCATGGTTTGGTTTGCGGTATTCCCAGCAATGTTCTGGGGTATGTACAACGCAGGTGGCCAAGCTATTGCAGCACTTAACCACATGTACGCTGGTGACCAACTAGCGACAGTTATCGCAGGTAACTGGCACTACTGGCTAACAGAAATGCTTGGCGGCACTATTGGTGCGGAAGCGGGTGTTGGCAGTAAGATGCTACTAGGTGCGACTTACTTCCTGCCAATCTACGCAACAGTATTTATTGTTGGTGGTTTCTGGGAAGTGTTGTTCTGTATGGTGCGTAAGCACGAAGTTAACGAAGGTTTCTTTGTAACTTCTATCTTATTCGCACTTATCGTTCCACCAACGCTACCTCTATGGCAAGCGGCGCTAGGTATCACATTTGGTGTTGTTGTAGCAAAAGAGATCTTCGGTGGTACAGGTCGTAACTTCCTTAACCCTGCACTTGCAGGTCGTGCATTTCTATTCTTCGCTTACCCAGCGCAAATTTCGGGTGACGTAGTATGGACTGCAGCTGACGGCTTCTCTGGTGCAACTGCTCTTAGCCAATGGGCTCAAGGTGGTAACGGTGCTCTAGTTAACACAGTAACTGGCGCTCCTATCACTTGGATGGATGCGTTCATCGGTAACATCCCTGGTTCAATTGGTGAAGTATCGACTCTAGCTCTAATGATCGGTGCAGCGATGATCGTTTACATGCGAATCGCTTCATGGCGCATCATTGCGGGTGTAATGATCGGTATGATCGCAGTATCGACTCTGTTTAACGTGATCGGTTCTGACACTAATCCAATGTTTAATATGCCATGGCACTGGCACCTAGTTCTAGGTGGTTTTGCATTCGGTATGTTCTTCATGGCAACGGACCCAGTATCAGCGTCATTTACTAGCAAAGGTAAATGGTGGTACGGCATCCTGATTGGTGCAATGTGTGTGATGATCCGTGTAGTTAACCCAGCGTACCCAGAAGGTATGATGCTGGCGATTCTATTCGCGAACCTATTCGCACCTCTGTTCGACCATGTAGTGATTGAGAAGAACATCAAGCGGAGACTAGCACGCTATGGCAAGTAATAACGACAGCATTAAAAAGACGCTGGGTGTTGTTATCGGGTTGAGCCTTGTTTGTTCAATCATCGTATCAACAGCAGCAGTAGGTCTGCGTGATAAGCAAAAAGCTAACGCTGTCCTAGATAAGCAATCAAAGATCGTTGAAGTTGCAGGCATTGACGCAAACGGTAAGAAAGTACCAGAGCTATTTGCTGAGTACATCGAACCTCGTCTAGTAGACCTTGAAACAGGTAACTTTACTGAGGGTAATGCATCTACGTACGATCAACGTGAAGCATCAAAAGATGCAGAACGTTCAATCGCATTGACACCAGAAGAAGACGTAGCTGATATCCGTCGTCGCGCGAATACAGCAGTGGTGTACCTTGTAAAAGATCAAGATGAAGTCCAAAAAGTTATCCTGCCTATGCACGGTAAAGGACTATGGTCGATGATGTATGCCTTTGTAGCCGTTGAAACTGATGGTAACACTGTGTCTGCTATTACTTACTACGAGCAAGGTGAAACTCCTGGACTTGGTGGTGAAGTAGAGAACCCTTCATGGCGCGATCAATTCATTGGCAAGAAATTGTACAATGAAGATCACCAGCCAGCGATTAAGGTCGTGAAAGGCGGCGCACCGCAAGGTTCTGAGCACGGTGTTGATGGCTTATCAGGAGCGACGCTCACTAGTAATGGTGTTCAACACACATTTGACTTCTGGTTAGGTGATATGGGCTTTGGTCCTTTCCTAGCAAAAGTTCGTGACGGAGAACTTAACTAATGTCTAGTGCACAAAACGTTAAAAAGAGCATTCTAGCGCCAGTATTGGATAACAACCCAATCGCGCTACAAGTTCTTGGTGTATGTTCTGCTCTTGCAGTAACAACTAAACTAGAAACAGCTTTTGTAATGACACTAGCGGTAACATTTGTAACTGCGTTGTCTAACTTCTCTGTTTCATTGATCCGTAACCACATTCCTAACAGTGTGCGTATCATCGTTCAGATGGCAATCATCGCATCGTTAGTAATCGTGGTAGACCAAGTGCTAAAAGCTTACCTATACGATATCTCTAAACAGCTATCTGTATTCGTTGGTCTGATTATCACTAACTGTATCGTAATGGGTCGTGCTGAAGCATTCGCAATGAAGTCTGCGCCAGTACCATCTCTTATTGACGGTATTGGTAATGGTCTAGGTTACGGCTTCGTTCTTATCACTGTAGGTTTCTTCCGTGAGCTATTTGGCTCAGGCAAACTATTTGGTCTAGAAGTTCTACCTCTAGTGAGCAACGGTGGTTGGTACCAGCCTAACGGCCTAATGCTACTAGCACCATCAGCATTCTTCCTAATCGGCTTCCTTATCTGGGTAATCCGTATTCTGAAACCAGAACAAGTAGAAGCGAAGGAGTAAGGACGTCATGGAACATTACATTAGTCTGTTAGTTAAATCGATTTTCATCGAAAACATGGCTCTGTCTTTCTTCCTAGGTATGTGTACTTTCCTTGCCGTATCTAAGAAGGTTAAGACCTCTTTCGGCCTAGGTGTTGCAGTTGTGGTAGTACTGACTATCGCTGTTCCTGTGAATAACCTGGTATACAACCTAGTTCTGAGAGAGAACGCGTTAGTTGAGGGCGTGGACCTTAGCTTCCTAAACTTCATCACCTTTATCGGTGTAATTGCAGCACTTGTACAGATTCTAGAGATGGTCCTAGACCGTTTCTTCCCACCTTTGTACAACGCGCTAGGCATCTTCCTACCGCTGATCACAGTAAACTGTGCAATCTTCGGTGGTGTATCTTTCATGGTACAACGTGACTACAACTTTGCTGAATCGATCGTTTACGGTTTCGGCTCTGGTGTGGGCTGGATGCTAGCAATCGTTGCTCTTGCAGGTATCCGTGAGAAGATGAAGTACTCTGACGTACCTCCAGGTCTACGTGGTCTTGGTATCACATTTATCACTGTAGGTCTTATGGCGTTAGGCTTTATGTCTTTCTCTGGTGTTCAACTGTAAGTCGGGTAAACCGCAACAATTAAGGAATAGTCAATGGACATTATTCTTGGTGTAGTGATGTTTACTCTGATCGTACTTGCACTAGTACTAGTGATTCTTTTCGCTAAGTCTAAGCTTGTACCAACAGGTGACATTACAATTTCTGTGAACGATGACCCTTCTCTGGCGATCGTTACACAACCAGGTGGTAAGCTACTGAGTGCTCTAGCAGGTGCTGGCGTATTCGTATCTTCTGCTTGTGGTGGCGGTGGCTCATGTGGTCAGTGTCGCGTAAAAGTTAAATCAGGTGGTGGCGACATCCTACCAACCGAGCTTGACCATATTACTAAAGGTGAAGCGCGTGAAGGTGAGCGTCTAGCGTGTCAGGTTGCAATGAAAACTGACATGGATATCGAGCTTCCTGAAGAAATCTTCGGCGTTAAGAAGTGGGAATGTACTGTTATCTCTAACGATAACAAAGCGACATTCATCAAAGAGCTTAAGCTACAAATTCCAGATGGCGAATCAGTACCTTTCCGTGCTGGTGGTTACATCCAGATTGAAGCTCCTGCTCACCACGTGAAATACGCAGACTACGATATTCCTGAGGAATACCGTGAAGACTGGGAGAAGTTCAACCTTTTCCGCTACGAGTCTAAAGTTAATGAAGAGACCATTCGTGCATACTCTATGGCTAACTACCCAGAAGAGCACGGTATCATCATGCTTAACGTTCGTATCGCAACTCCGCCGCCGAACAACCCAGACGTACCACCAGGCATCATGTCTTCGTACATCTGGTCTCTAAAAGAAGGCGACAAGTGTACTATTTCTGGTCCATTTGGTGAGTTCTTTGCGAAAGATACAGATGCAGAAATGGTATTCGTTGGTGGTGGTGCTGGTATGGCTCCAATGCGCTCACACATCTTCGACCAACTTAAGCGTCTGCACTCTAAGCGTAAGATGTCTTTCTGGTACGGCGCACGTTCTAAGCGTGAAATGTTCTACGTAGAAGACTTCGATATGCTACAAGCTGAGAATGACAACTTCGTATGGCACTGTGCACTGTCTGATCCACTTCCAGAAGATAACTGGGATGGTTACACTGGCTTTATTCACAACGTTCTTTACGAGAACTACCTACGTGATCACGAAGCGCCAGAAGACTGTGAATACTACATGTGTGGTCCACCTATGATGAACGCTGCTGTAATCGGCATGCTAAAAGATCTAGGTGTAGAGGATGAAAACATCCTACTAGATGACTTCGGTGGTTAATTCCTCCAAGTGATTGAATCTATGGCTAGCTCTCCAAGAGAGCTAGCCATTATTTTTTATAGACATAAAACTGATACTCAACAGTTGATATAGGTAATCGGATTGAAAGGATTGATCCTATTTCCCATATCAATTCAACAACATTGGGAGTTAACAAGTGAAAAAGTGGCTTGTTGCATTTGCTTCTCTATTGATTTTGGCTGGCTGTGAGCAGCCTGCCGATCAAATTCATTTAAGTGGCCCTACCATGGGGACTTCTTACAACATCAAGTATATCGAGCAAGATGGTATTCCAACGCCAAAAGCGATGCAGACAGAAATTGATCGCTTATTGGAAGAGGTTAATGACCAAATGTCGACCTATCGTGACGACTCAGAGTTAAGTCGTTTTAATCAGCATCAAACGAGCGAGCCATTTACAGTTTCGACACAAACTGCAACGGTAGTGAAAGAAGCAATTCGCCTTAACGGTCTTACTTTAGGTGCATTGGATGTGACGGTCGGCCCTCTAGTTAACCTGTGGGGGTTTGGTCCAGAAGCTCGTCCAGATGTAGTTCCAACCGATGAAGAACTCGCTGCTCGCAAAGCAAATACCGGTATTCACCACCTATCTGTTGATGGTAATACACTGTCCAAAGACCTTCCTAACTTGTACGTCGACCTATCGACGATTGCGAAAGGTTGGGGGGTTGACGTGGTTGCTGACTACCTTCAATCTGAAGGGGTACAGAACTTTATGGTCGAAGTTGGCGGTGAAATGCGTCTCAAAGGTGTCAATCGTGAAGGTGTGCCTTGGCGTATCGCAATTGAAAAACCGACCGTTGATGAACGTTCAATTCAAGAAATTATTGAACCAGGCGACATGGCAATTGCAACAAGTGGTGACTATCGTAATTACTTTGAGAGTAATGGTGTGAGATACTCTCATATTATTAATCCACGAACAGGCAAACCAATTCATCATAAAGTGGTGTCTGTAACGGTATTAGATAAATCGTCGATGACTGCTGATGGTCTTGCAACTGGTCTTATGGTGCTAGGTGAAGACAAAGGCATGGCAATTGCGAACGAAAATAATATTCCTGTTTTCATGATTGTGAAAACGGAAGATGGTTTTAAAGAGTTGGCTTCGGAAGCATACAAGCCATTCATGAAGAAATAACAACAGAAGTGAGCATGTTTTTATGAATACATTTCTAATTACCTTTGCTGTGTTTGTCGCGGTAATCACTGCAATGGCTGTCGGATACATTTTCCAAAAGAAAGTCGTGAAAGGTAGCTGTGGTGGCTTAGGGGCAGTTGGCATCGAAAAAGTGTGTAATTGTCCAGAACCCTGCGATGCGCGTAAAAAACGTGAAGCGCGCGAGGCTGCGCGTGCTGAGAAATTGGCGGCGTGGGAAAAAGATAGAATTGCTTAGTATTGGTTAATCGTACTAAGAAAGTGATAAAGCTCAGCGTTCTGCTGAGCTTTATTTTTAGGCAGCTAACCAAAGCTCAGATGTCCGAGAAAGAGCCCAATACCGTGTTTTGTTGTTTCTTTCTCTCATGTTACAGAGCAAGACCACACTGATAGTCATTAGGACGAAGAAATGATTTGGTTACGTCCGTTCTCTTTGGCCATGTAAAGTCGCTCATCCGCCACTTTTATTTGTTGTTCCAGCTCCCCCTCGATGTTGCTTACACCAATACTCGCGGTCACAAGAATGTTTTTGTCCAAATAAGTTATTGGCGTTTTTTCTATGCGCTGTCTCATTTGTTCTAAGCGTGTTAGAAAGCCGTCATAGTCGCCACTGGCTTGAATACAAAACTCCTCGCCACCAAGCCTAGCGACAATATCATTTGGAAAATAGATTTTTAGAATATTCGCTATCATGACTAACACTGCATCGCCGCCCTCATGTCCGTGTGTATCATTTACTTGCTTAAAGAAATCGATATCAAGCATCGCGATGTTTCTTTGAGCGTTTTCTACATGGGGTTGCTCAAACAGAAAGCGGCGGTTCCATAAGCCCGTTAGCGCATCTTGATTTGCCATTTTAAACAGTTCAGATGTTGCGTCTTTGATATCTAACAGTTGGTGAATACGGCAAAAAAATTCTTCTTGATTAAATGGCTTGTATAAAAAGTCATTGGCCCCTGCTTTTAGAAACCTAGCCGTCATAGTCTTAGAGTTACTACCCGACAAGCCGAGAATGGCTAATTGATTTTTATCCCACTTCCGACGTAATTCACGCACCATAGTAATGCCATCTTTAACGGGCATATCATGGTCGGTTAAAACGAGAGTGATATCTGGATTTTGCTCGACAAGCTCTAGGGCTTTTTGCCCATTGTCAGCTTCCAACGTCTGAATATATTGATGCTCCAAAAGTTGGGCAATGTGTCTTCTTACGGTGTGTGAATCATCAACGACTAAACATTTGTGTTGTTGATTGTTGGTTAGTCGCTTGAGGAGTGGTAATAGATAGGAAACGGACGCCATGCTGTCTTTCAAAATATAGTCGAGGACACCTTTTGCAAGCATCTTTTCGCGAGTGTCTTCTTGAAATCGAGCCGTTAAAACAATGACACGATGACCATGTTCCAAAACGAGGTCAATAATCTCGCCATCTTGAGCATCCGGTAAACAATAGTCTAAAACCGCACAGAAGAGGTCCTGTGCTGAAGATAACAAGTTCTTTGCCTCCGCGTAGCTTTCTGCTGCGATGACCTCATAACCAGCTTGGCTTATTGTTTGGCAAAGAAAGTTTTTAAACGCACGACTATCTTCAACAACCAGAATCTTATTACTCAAGCGCAGTCCCCAAAATTAATTGTTTAAAATCAATGATAACTAAAATTAAACTTATCGCCATCAAAAAACACATGTCAACCAAAAGTAGAACAACTACCCAAATGTTTGACACGCATCCGTTAACATCACATCATTATTCCTGTCTTAGTTATATAATTATGTTTAGCTAACGTAGGGAGAAAGTAGTATGGAAATGCATCAACATGGTATGGCTGAGCTATTTCAACAACTGGGCCTCGGTAGCTCTCCTCAAGAAATGAAAGATTTTATTAATCAACATCGACACAAAAGAGATTCTGCGCCTTTACATGAAGCTAGCTTTTGGACGATGTCACAGGCGAACTTTCTAAAACAAGCCATCGAAGAAGATGCAGATTGGGCCGAATTGGTCGATCAATTGGACGTAATGCTTCGAGATTGACGTTCGCTTAAACACGCCCATTTCTCTTCAGGTAGATTTGATTTATACTGTTTTTTTGAACAGTGCTTTGATGGCTATGTCAGATCGAATTAGAAAAATTATTCATGTCGATATGGATTGTTTTTATGCTGCCGTAGAGATGAGAGATAACCCCAGTTACCGTGGCATTGCACTCGCTGTTGGCGGACATGAAAAGCAGCGTGGAGTGATTAGCACCTGTAATTATGATGCGCGTAAATATGGTGTTCGCAGTGCAATGTCAACGGCGCGCGCGCTGCAACTCTGTCCTCATTTGTTGGTTGTGCCCGGTAGAATGCATGTATACAAGCAAGTCTCTCAGCAGATTCGTGCTATTTTTGAGCGTTATACGCCTATCATTGAACCTCTCTCATTGGATGAAGCATACCTCGATGTCACGGACTCGACAGCTTGCCGTGGCTCCGCAACGTTGATCGCAGAGTCAATTCGCCGTGATATCTGGAGTGAACTTGGGTTGACGGCATCGGCGGGCATTGCTCCGATTAAGTTTCTTGCCAAGGTCGCGTCAGACATGAACAAGCCCAATGGTCAGTTTGTGATTCCGCCAGAGAAAGTCCAAGAGGTTATCGATAGTCTTCCGTTAGAGAATATTCCTGGCGTGGGAAAAGTGAGTCTTGAGAAGCTCCACCAAGCCGGTTTTTATCGATGTGAGGACATTAAAAACAGTGACTATCGAGAGTTGTTGAGGCAGTTTGGTCGTCAGGGTGCCTCCTTATGGCAGCGAAGCCATGGAATTGATAATCGAGAAGTCGTTGTTGAGCGCGAGAGAAAGTCCGTCGGTGTGGAAAGGACATTCAGCCAGAACATCGCAACCTATGGTGAATGTTGGCAAGTGATTGAGGAGAAACTTTATCCTGAACTCGAGAAACGTTTAGAGCGTGCAAGCCCAGATAAGTCGATTATTAAACAAGGTATTAAAGTCAAATTTGCCGATTTTCAACTGACAACAATTGAGCACATCCATCCGCAATTAGAGCTTGAGGACTTCAAGATCTTGCTAAGAGATATTCTTAAACGCCAAAATGGACGGGAAATTCGCCTTTTAGGCTTGAACGTGATGCTCAAGCCCGAAGACCAAGCGCGTCAATTGAGCTTTTTTTAGGCCCTTACCGTTTCTACCTGCGTTAATACCTGCTCAAAACTTACGTTTGCCATTGCACCATAACCTGCTAGCTTTGAGGCTTTTAGCTGGCTAATCAAAGGAGTGCTGATTCCGCACAAGAAGCGAGCAACGGCATCATTACTGATGGCCGATGGGGAAAGCTGAATAAACTCCTGCGCCCATATCGATACTTGAGATTGTTCAATATCTTCAGGTTCTGGTGCTGTGAATGTGGCGACGTGACCACGACACACGGAGCAGTGACCACATTGCTTTGGTGCATCGTGATCCGCAAAGTAGTTCGCCAATTGTGAGCTCAAACAGTGCTCGGACTGGAACAAGTGCAGCATGGTGTGGATTCTTTCGATATCTTTGCTTTCTTTGGATTGGAACAGTTCAGACAGTTGTTGGATTAAAACATCCGAGCTCTGTTTGGTTGGCATAACTGAGTACACGTCCGTCAGTTGTTTGCTCTCTAGTTCTATCCAGCCGTTCTGGTGAAAATAGTCGAGCGCTGCGACAACTCGGCTGCGTTCCGATTGATAGTTCATCCATAGCGCTTCTAGATCAACTTGGCACCACACTTTGGCTTTTTGTGAGCAGGAAAAAATAGCCTCCACAAATTGACGTCGCTCGCCTTGAAATTGATTCACAATAAATTGCTGATCGTGCAAAAACTTAAACCGATATTCCGCAAAGTAACTGTACTTTGCTTCAATGACGTTATGTAGCTCCAAATAAACCAACAAGGTTTTGAGTGGCAATTGGCGGATATTACTTTCACGCGACAAACGCAGTGGCACTACCTCCCATTGTGGAGCATGTTCTTTCGCTTGCTCGACTACATAGTTAATTGACGTAAATTCTGGTGTGTCACCATAGACAAAATTCTCCAACACCGTTAAGCCGGACGTATTGCCTAGCAGAATGCACTCAGAGCGTTGCCCGTCCCTGCCTGCACGTCCAATCTCTTGTGCGTAGTTCTCGATTGATTTGGGTAAGTCGAAGTGAATGACGCGTCGAATATCAGATTTATCGACCCCCATACCAAATGCAATCGTTGCAACAATACAGTCAATTTGGCCATCCATGAACTGCTGTTGGATTTGTTCACGAACGTCGCTTTTCATGCCAGCGTGGTATGCGTGAGCGTTAATGCCAATATGGATTAATGACTTTGCTACTCGTTCTGCTGTTTGCTGCTGCGTCACGTATACGATGGTCGGAAGCTTAGGTGAAGAGGCGATGATCTCACTGAGCTGTTCTTGTTTCTTTGTTTCCTCACACGGGATCACCGAGATATCCAGATTAGAGCGGTAGAAGCCTGTAACGGTAATATGTTCACTGGCAATATCGAACTTTTTTTGCATGTCTTCAATAACTGCAGGCGTTGCCGTTGCGGTGAGAAGTAAAGACTGTGGGATGTTCAGTTCACGTTGATATTGCGGTAGTTTGAGATAATCTGGACGAAAGTTATGCCCCCATTCGGAAATACAGTGCGCTTCATCAATGACCATCAAAGAAATCGGTACTTGGCGAATGAATTCACGAAAACGCTCATTTTTTAGTCGCTCAACAGAAATCATCAAGATTTTGATTTGTCCATTCTTCACGCCAGCCATGACCTGTTGTGCTTCTTCTCTACTTTGACTGCTATCGATAGAAGCGGCCGCGATTCCTTTACTTTGTAAAAAGCTCAGTTGATCCTTCATTAACGCCAACAACGGAGAGATCACCAACGTAAGGTTGGGTAATATGGTTGCAGGTAGTTGATAACAGAGTGACTTCCCCGAGCCTGTAGGAAAGATTGCCGCAGCAGAGTAACCATTCATAACGGCTTCAATAACGGGTTGCTGACCTTGGCGTAATGAGTCAAAACCAAATACAGATTGAAGTGTTTGATGCAGCGAGTCACTTTGCATAATAGGGAAACCTTTCTTTGATGGTAAACTTGGCTACATTAACACACCCCGAATACTAAACGCGCGTCCTAAAAGTATGAACAAAGCTGACTTAGTCCAAATTATCATCCAACATCTGGAAGAAAAACTTCAAGTTGCCCATTCATCGGCTCAGCGAGCTATCGATGCCGCCACAGATGAAGAAACTGTTCCCGAGCACAAGTACGATACATTGGCACTTGAAGCCGCGTATCTTGCTCATGGACAAGCCATGCGAATTCAAGATAGTGAAGAGGAGTTGCGTCAATATCGTTCTTTAGTGACTCGTAACTTTAAGAATGCGCCTGTTGGTGTTGGTGCTTACGTTGTTCTCGCAGATGAGAATTTGATCGAAAAGCACTTCTTTGTAGGCCCTTGCTCTGGTGGTTTGACTGTTCAATATCAGACTCTGGAAGTCTTTGTCTTAACAGCCAAATCTCCTCTGGGTCGAGCGTTGTTCGGGAAAGAAGAGGGTGATGAGGTTGACGTGAAAATAGGAGATAAAACAACTTGTTACGAAGTCGTGACGATTTGCTGACATCTCATGTATCACTCAGTGTTATGTTTAACACGAGTAATGTTAAATAAAAGAGAATGACATGAAAAAGCTTTTTACACTCTCATTGCTGATGGTCAGTGCTACTGGTTATGCAGCGCAGTGTCGTGTGGACATCAATAATGAAGTCCGTATGGATGGGCAAAGCTTGGAAATTCGCCAAACGACAGGTGATAAAGCTGTCGTGGATGAGGATAACAACCTCTTCATCAAAGGTGAGCTAATTGAACTCAATGCCGACCAAAAAGCGGCAATTGAAGACTATCGCGAAAAAATGAACGCGTATATTCCACAAGCAAAGCAATTGGCGAGTGATGGTTTAGCGCTTGCGAATGATATTATTGATGATGTTGCGGAAAGCCTCGATGCACCTGGTGCGTTTGATAATGTAAAAGTCGCAGTAAAGGACTTTTTCGCTGATGTTGAATCACGTTACTACAAAGATGGTGATTTCATCCTGCCTGCGGAGAGTTTTGAGTCTATGACACAAGGGTGGACTGAAGACTTTGCAAAAGCACAAGAGATCTTCAATAAAGAGTTTTTAGCCAGTTCGTTGGATGCTTTATCGAAAAAAATGAAGGAAGAGGGAGGGATAAACCTCACTGCATTATCAGAGAGTATGGCTGAACTCAGCGCGAAAGTAGAAGAGCGTTTAGCCGAGCATTCGAAAGAGGTAGAACAACAAGCAGAAGACTTGTGCGATTCGCTGGATGACATGGCAGGGCAAGAAAACGATCTGTTGAAGAAAATCCCTGAGCTAAAAGATTACCGAGTATTTACGATTTAATTACTCATTAAAAAGCAAAAACTCGATGAGATAAAGAAAGAGAGCACTATTGTGCTCTCTTTGCGTTTTACTCGCTTATTCTTTGATAGCTTATTGCGCATTCATCTCGGTGAGTTTATCGCCGACAGGTTTTGAGAAGTTAAAGCCATCATGCTGATCCCAGTTGATAGACCATGTCATTACTCCTGCATAATTCGGGTAATGGTACGCTGGTTTAACGGTGCCACATGAAGTGCCTTTGGTTAAACAATCTAGTGCGTTGATAATATTCTGTGTTGGAGCCTGCCCTGAATTTGCCGAGCTAGGACCTGAAGGTAAACCGATTGCTACTTGATCATCGCGCAATGGTGCAAATTGAGTGCCGTCGGCCAACTCAAAACCTTCGATAAGCATTTTAGATTGCGCTACCATCATATCCACAGAGCCTTCTGGTGCACTGCCTGGCAGGTATGGGTTTGGCAAACCGCCGTTGTTATATAACTGGACGTGAAGCAAGTCGAGCGTGCTGCGTGTCTCGTTAATCACAGGGATGTACGCCCCCCAAATACCGCTGTAAGCCACATAACCACCTTGAACATAAGGGTGCTCAGGCGCCATGGTTAGGTACATATCTCCACCCATGTTTTGCTCTATTTGAAGCAAAGCACGACCAAGGCGAGCTTGAATTTGCGAGCCATGAACTAAGTTAGAACCACTCTCTAAATCCACATCTAGACCATCAAAGCCCCACTCAGCGATAAGACCTGTTAGGCTAGAGACAAAGTTGGCTTCATCTTGGTTGGTATTCAGCGTAATCGTGCCTTCTGCGCCGCCAAGAGAGAGAACAAACTTCTTACCTTTAGCTTGAAGCGCTGCCATGTCCTGCTTGAATTGTGTTGGATCGAGTGCTGGACAATCGCTGTAAATATCGCCTGAATATAGATTAAAGTGCACAGTGCCATCACTGTTGCGATCATTTTCAGCAAAGGCAATATCAATCACATCCCAAGCATCTGCCATATCTGCTAGACGAATTGGACAGCCCGCACCATTTACAAAATTGTGCCAGTAACCGATGAGTTTATGGCGTTTCTCTACTTGCTCAACCACCGTTATTGCTGCGGCGTCAGACAGTGCATTGCTTCCTGACAAATCCACAGCTTGGGCGCTAACTGTAAAGTTACCAAGTGCAGTTGGTGTCCAGTTGGCTGTGTAAGGTGCTGTGGTATCGGTTGCAACAATAGAGCCGTTGATCATGAAATCAACGTGTTTAATGCCTGAAGTTAAAGACGTTGCATCGGCGCTTAATGCGAGACTTTTGCCTAATCCGACGGTTTGACCGCTGCTTGGTGAAGTCAGAGAGACGACCAAATCTTTATCGCTGACTTCCACACCAACCAGGGACTCTGACGTGTTGTTATCATTATCGGTTGCGACGGCTTTAAGCTGGTTAGCGCCAATAAGTGTGGCGTTCCAAGTAACGGAATATGGCGCTTGAGTGGTGACCCCTAAGCTGGTGTTGTTCGCAAAAAACTCAACTTGCGTGACTGTGCCATCAGCATCGCTTGCGTTTGCCGTGATTTCGTTATTGCTGCCAGCGAGCACGACTTGTCCATCCGTTGGTGCCGTAATGGTAACTTGCGGTGGTGTCGAACAAGCACCTAGGCCACTCCAAGCATCTTGCCAGTATAGCCCTTCACCAGGCTCGTAAGCCCATGTCGCATCCGAGGAGCACCAACCAGCAACATCACAACGATATTTTTGGTTGAAGTGAGAAATCAGGTCGCCAGCTTGATAACTTGTGCCTGCCACATAAGGTACTGCATCTGCACATCCGCCCGTTCCGGTTTCTGAATTACTAATAACCAGCGCTACTTCTTGGCTCATCGTTGCGAGGTTTGTATCATCAGTCGCTTGTGCTTTGAACGAGTATGTACCTGGACTAGCGGTCCATTGATATTCGTAAGGTGCGCTAGTATCAATGGCGACAGATTGATTGTTTACGAAGAACTCAACTTGTGTGACCACACCATCAATATCGTCAGCTTGAGCGGCTACGGTTAGGTTATCGCCTACATTAAGCACTTCTGTGCCTACTGGGCTTGTCAATGAAATGCTTGGTGGCGGTAATTCGACTTGTGGTTGAACTTGGATAGAAATCGTCGTGGTGCTAACAGCTCCCTCATTATCTGTCGCAATTGCGGTCAATTGCGAGATCCCTTCAATAGCGGTCCAAGAAGCTTCGAATGGTGCTTGAGTTACCACAGCAACGGTTTGGTTGCCTGCAACAAACTCAATTTGTGTGATTTGGCCATCTTCGTCAGTTGCGTTGGCTAACAAAGTGATCGCACTGCCTTCGGGAATTTGTGCGTTGTTTATTGGAGAGGAGAACGACACCGTTGGTGATAAATTGTTGCTTCCACCATCACATTGCCCTAACGCTTTCCATGCTTCCCAAGATCCTGAGTTGGTCACGGGATCATTGCCTTGCGTCCAATATGCAGCCTCATAAGCGGCTCCTTGCGTTTTTACTAAAGCGCCCGATGTATAAGTCGCAGTGCTGTCCCAGTCGGGTAAACTTTGACAGTTATAGGCTTGAGCTTGGTAGCTGGCGCTGAGTGCTACAACCATCGCTCCGTGAAGTAGGGTGACCTTCATTTTCCTCTCCTTGAATCATGGGTATAAATGAGAACAGAGTAATAACTAGCTGATAAATAGACATTAGGGGGAAAAAGCGAAGCACAATATTCTGCTTTTCGACACAGTATCACGAGGAACAGTTCGTCCCTTACACCAGAGCTCATTATTTTTCGGCTCACTTCACGGCAGAAGGATTGGTAAAATTCAGCCACGTAAAACGAACAACAGTCGCGAGGCTTTTGAGCGATGAATATGAGATGTACGTTAAAATTTACAAGCTGAATGACTACAAATTGTTTCAACTGTCGAGGATTTAACCGAGGTGCTCTTGTTGAATAGTGAATATTGCTATAGTGTACTAGTTAGCTAGTTCAATGATATTTTTGTGTGAGTAGTATGACACAGCAAACCTCTTCTCAGCCTCGCGAGCATTTTGGCTCTCGTCTCGGGTTCATCTTAGCTGCCGCAGGTGCCGCAGTTGGCCTTGGCAATATTTGGGGCTTCCCAACTCAAGCAGCCAGTAATGGTGGCGGTGCTTTCCTGTTAGTTTATTTGGTGATGATTCTTATCGTCGCATTTCCGATGCTGGTGGTTGAAATGGCGATTGGTCGCCATGGTCAAGCCAACCCTGTAGACAGTATGCGTGCAATCACAGATAACCCTACCGGTAAAAAACTCGGCGGCATTGTGGGTTGGATTGGTTTAAGCGTACCAAGCGCTGTCTTAGCGTTTTATTCAATTGTTGGTGGTTGGTTGATCTGCTTTTTACTGGGTGCAATCACAGATCTAATAGGGTTAGAAGCTGCAACTCAATGGCTAAAGGGCTTTAGTGTTGAACGTAACTTGTTCGGAACCATTACTTTTTATGTACTGACGATTCTCATCGTACAAGGTGGCGTAAAACAAGGTATTGAGAAGTGGTCCACACGTTTGATGCCAGCATTGTTTGTTCTGTTTGCTCTGCTATTTGCTTACATCATGACGCAAAACGGTGCGATGGAAGGTCTGAAACATTACCTAGTGCCGGATTTTGAAAAGGTATGGGACCGCAAGTTGATTCTTGCTGCAATGGGACAGGGCTTCTTCTCGCTTACGATCGGTGGCTGTTCAATGCTGATTTATGGCTCTTACTTGAGTAAGAAAGAGAACCTACCAAAGATGGCGATGAACGTGACCATGGTAGATACTGCCGTTGCTTTCATTGCAGGATTAGTGGTGATGCCAGCGATGTTTGTGGCAATGCAAAAAGGCGTTCAGATCTATGCAGAAGATGGCTCTCTATTAAGCTCTGATACGTTGGTATTTACCGTATTGCCATTGATGTTTGATAGCTTAGGTTTGCTTGGTCAATTGTTCTCTATTGTGTTCTTCTTATTGCTGACGATTGCGGCGCTAACGTCCTCCATTTCAATGTTAGAGTGTCCAGTGGCTTTAGTGAGTGAGCGCTTCAATACTAAGCGCAGCGCAACGAGCTGGGTTTTAGGTGGTCTCATTGCCTTGTTCAGTGTGGTGATTGTTTATAACTTTGGCGCTCTGTTTGGTATGGTCGCGACGGTTGCTACTCAGTATCTACAACCAACCGCTGCGCTCTTATTCTGCTTATTTGGTGGTTGGGTATGGAATCGCAACTCAAAAATCAAAGAGCTTGAGCAAGGTTGCCCGGAGTTTACGCAAGGTTGGTTTGGTAAGTTATGGCCTGCGTATGTGAAGTTTGTATGTCCAATTCTTGTGGCGACAGTCATCTGGGCTTCATTTGGCTAACCGAGACGCCTATCGAATAAAAGAAAAGGGCTTGATGGTAACTCATCAAGCCCTTTTTCATATTGGTTATTCTCGTTTCGGTTATCCGCCAAGCATGGTGTGGATTAACGGAATTGTCCTGCTTCTGGAAGAAAGTCAAAACCAGCAGAAGCCAGTTTTGTCTCCAGTGCTGTGCGCTCGATATCGAAGAAAGCCACCAGTTTGTCCAGATCACCTCCGAAGTCATCGCGTAGCTTCATATTCACAATGCTCATCAGCATGACAGGGTCCATGGATTCAAAGTTCGTTAGATTCATGACTTATCCTCAAAATCTGAAATCAGTAGGTTTGCCGCAGCAAATGCCGCTTTTTCACGCACTTCTTTTGGTAGCGATTCATCCGCTGCAACATCGTTCAGTGCTTTAACTGCACATGAAATTGCTTGGGGAATATAAGCTTGATCGCCACTACCAATCTGAGCATAAAGCTCACGAACCAGTTCACAACAGCCGTATACTTGCATGTTTTCTTTCCACTAAATGATAACTTATCTCAATATACACACAGCGGATTTGAAACTCAAAGTACAGAGTTGTTTTGGCTCAAGTTGAAGGTTTGCTTGAGCGAGATTTAATCACTGCATTTGTGCTTCTAACTTCTGAGTGACTTCTGGTGAAAGTTGAAGTTGTTTTGCTAGTTCTTGCAGATACGCTTTTTCCATAAAGTTTTGTTCATCAGCGACGATCAAAGACGCTAGGTAAATTTCTGACGCTTGTTGAGGAGAGGTCGCCTGATTAGCAATTTCAGCAGGATCAAGCGGTTTGTTTAACTCTTGCTGAACGAGGTGACGAACGTGCTCATCTGCGCCCATATCCGCGAGAGCTTGTTCAATGCGCGCCATTTCCTCTTCATCAACGTGACCATCAGCTTTTGCAGATCCAATCATTGCTTTTAAAATTAAGACACTGTGTTTACTGTCATCGGGGTCAAAGGTTTCTTGAACACCTTGACCGGATTGCTTGGCTTGCCAGTCGTTATACACTTTGTAGGCCAAGGCTCCAAGCGCAGCTGCGCCACCGACTTTTAATGCGTTTGACCCTATTTTTTTAGTCATTTTTTTACTTTTCTTTGAGCCCATCAGCATACCGATGAGGCCTCCGCCTACAGCACCTGCTCCTAGCGTTTTTAGACTACTTGAATTTGATGAGGATTTGATGTTGTTGGTTTGTTTGCCCAATGCATCTGCACCTTGCTTAAGTAAGTCTGATTTGAGTGCTTGGTTTAGAAGACTTTTTAAATCCATAACTGACCTCCTTTAGATGATGAAATCAGTTTAATAGCAAGAAGCTGAACCAAAGATTAACAAAGTGAATAGTTCGAAAAAGGTGGAGGGAGGATGTTGAGCTGTAATAAAAAGGGCTGACCGAAGCCAACCCTTTTTAACTATTTGAAACTACTTCAAATGCGAACTCGTCTAGTGCTTACTTTAGTTGAGCTTTTACGTGCTCAACAATGTGAGTCATTGCGACTGCTGTTTTCTCACCAGTAGCACGGTTCTTGTATTCGAAGTTGCCTTCTTTCATTGAGCGGTCACCGATAATAATGGTATGCGGTACACCAATAAGCTCCATGTCAGAGAACATTACGCCTGGGCGTTCTTTACGGTCGTCAAATAGCACTTCGATGCCCATTGCCGTTAGCTCAGCGTACAATTTCTCAGCGGCTTCTTTCACTTCTTCTGACTTGTGCATGTTCATTGGAACGATCGCTACCTGGAATGGTGCGATTGCATCTGGCCAGATGATGCCGTATTTGTCGTGGTTTTGTTCAATAGCAGCCGCTACTACGCGAGTGATACCGATACCGTAACAACCCATTTCTAGGATGACGTTCTTACCATCAGGACCCAGTACACCACAGTTCATCGCTGCGGAGTAAGCGTTACCTAGTTGGAAGATATGGCCAACTTCGATACCACGCTTAAGCTGGATAATGCCCTTGCCACATGGGCTTGGGTCACCTTCCACAACGTTACGTAGGTCTTCAACTTGGCCAAGCTCTACATCACGACCCCAGTTAATACCGAAGTAGTGTTTGCCATCGATGTTCGCGCCCGCACCGAAGTCGCTCATTACCGCAACGCTGCGGTCAACAATGAACGGCAGTTTAAGGCCAACAGGGCCAAGTGAACCAGGGCCTGCACCGATAAGCTCACGAATTTCTTCTTCAGATGCCATTTCCAGTGGAGCTGCAACCTGAGGAAGGTTTTCTGCTTTCACTTCGTTCAGTTCATGATCACCACGAATAATAAGCGCGATGATTGGCGCATCAACTTCGTCAGATGCTTTCACAAACAGTGTTTTCACTGTTTTTTCAATTGGTAGTTCGAACTGCTCAACCAATTCAGCGATTGTTTTCGCGTTTGGCGTATCAACCAAAGTCATTTCTTGTGTTGGTGCCGCAGCCTCAGAGGCTGGAGCTAGTGCTTCTGCTTTTTCAATGTTTGCCGCGTAATCTGACTCGCTAGAAAATGCGATGATATCTTCGCCGCTTTCAGCCAGTACGTGGAACTCTTGAGAGCCGCTACCACCGATAGCACCGCTATCTGCAAGTACAGGACGGTAATCCAGACCCATGCGATCGAATGCTTTACAGTAAGCATCGTGCATTGCGTCGTATGACTTTTGTAGTCCGTCTTTATCAATGTCAAAGCTGTACGCGTCCATCATTGAGAATTCACGTGAACGCATTACGCCAAAACGTGGGCGTCGTTCGTCACGGAATTTAGTTTGGATTTGGTACAGGTTTAGCGGAAGCTGTTTGTAAGAGCTCACTTCATTGCGAACAAGGCTAGTGATCACTTCTTCAGCGGTTGGGCTAAGTACAAACGGACGAACATGACGGTCAGTAAAGCGAAGTAGCTCAGGGCCCATCTTTTCGCTGCGGCCTGTCTCTTCCCATAGTTCAAACGGCTGAACAACGGGCATCAAAGTTTCGACTGCGCCTGCATTGTCGATTTCTTGACGAACGATGTTTTCGACTTTACGCAGTACACGTAGACCAGTAGGTAGCCAGGTGTATAAACCTGAAGCCAGCTTACGGATCATACCTGCACGTAGCATGAGCTGGTGGCTCACTACTTCTGCGTCGTTTGGAGTCTCCTTCAGAGTAGAAAGAAGATAATTACTGGTACGCATTAAATTTATCCGTTTATTTAAGTTAGATACTCAAGCTTGAATAAGCAGGAGTATGGGAGTTCCCTAAAGGGAAATTTGTTAGCCGTCTATAATATCAGCCAATTGCGTTTGTCAAAAGCTTTCAATAGCGGTAACCGTTATTAAGTTGCTTGTTGCTGTGAACTTTACGTTCAAGTCGAACAAATTTACCGCATATTCTTTGTCGTCCGGCTTGTTTTTCTTATATGCAGGGCGAGGATCTTGTGCCAGAACTTGTTCAATGACTGATCTTACATAGTCAGTATCGGATCGATTTTCTATCGTTGCTAATGCTTGAGCAGAAAAGGTGACTTGTGACTTTTCTGGCTCTTGGTCTGCGTATCCGCCTTGTGCTTCCGAAATAGAATCCGAATAGGGGATGTAAGGCTTAATATCCACAATCGGTGTCCCATCCACGAGATCTACACTGCCTAAATTAAGATAGATTTGATCGCCTTGCTTAGTGACTCCTTTCACTTCAACGGCTGACATTCCGATTCCGTTTGGACGGAAAGTCGAGCGCGAGGCAAAGACACCAATTCGTTCATTGCCGCCTAATCGTGGCGGACGTACAGTTGGTTTCCAACCAGCTTCCAGATTCTGATCAAATAGAAACAACAACCAAACGTGAGAGAACTGTTCTAGCCCACGCATTGCTTCAGGGCTATTTGCTGCACCTAACAGTTTTACGCGTGCTTTAGCCTCTGGTACTAAGCGTGGTTGGCGCGGAACTGCAAACTTTTCTTTGTACGGTGTCTCAATGACGCCGATGGGTTCGATGGAATACATGGTGGACATCTCTAAGAATTCATTGAGATGAAAAGTATCACAAATTTCTCTTGCTTTTCTTTTTGATAATGATTATTAATTAAAATGTTATAACATAACAATTTAATTGAAAGGAAAAGTATTATGAAACCAGGAATCCACCCTGAATATCGTCCTGTGGTGTTCCACGACACCAGTGTAGATAAGTACTTTGTCGTTGGTTCTACGTTGAAAACGGAGAGAACCATCGAATGGAAAGATGGCAAAACTTACCCTTACTTTACGTTAGATGTGTCGTCAGTTTCTCACCCGTACTACACCGGTAAACAGCGCGTTGTACAAACCGAAGGTCGCATTGCGAACTTCAACCGTCGTTTTGGTCAATTTAAGAGCGAAAAGGAATAAATCATGAAGGTAGTAAAATCATTAAAAAGTGCAAAAAGTCGTCATCCGGATTGCCAGATTGTAAAACGGAGAGGGCGTCTTTATGTCATTTGTAAAACGAACCCGAGATTCAAAGCTGTGCAAAAGTAATCAACCTGCATATATCTAACTTATGGTTTTGTTTAATTGATAATGTTGAGTTAATTATCTTACATGGATGAAATATCTACATTTTTATTCAATGTTGGTTATAAATACCTCCGTTCGTCACAGTTTGTAACATTTAGGGCTTTTATTTGACCTTCTACTCAAGTACCCTTCGCACGCTTTTTGACATTTTTGTCACATTTGCATAGGAATAAAAACAAGGAGGGAACAGATGAGTTCATCTGATTCAATTAAACAAAACTCGCCTAAGAAGCCGCTGTTTACGCGCTTTTTGGATACTGTCGAATATTTGGGGAACTTATTACCCCACCCGATCACACTATTTGCCATTTTCTGTTTAGCCATTCTGGTGATGTCGGGTATTGCAGGATACTTCGAAGTTTCCGTAGTTGATCCTCGTCCTGAGGGTGCAAAAGGTCGTGCCGCGGATGGCATGATTCATGTCGTTAGCTTGCTTAACGCTGATGGCCTTGAACTAATCGTTACCAATCTAGTGAAAAACTTTGTCGGCTTTGCACCTTTGGGTACGGTATTGGTTGCGATGTTGGGTGTTGCTATTGCTGAATACTCAGGCTTGCTATCTGCAGCAATGCGTGGCTTAGTCATGGGTGCATCACAACGCATGGTAACAGTGACGGTCGTTTTCGCGGGTATCATTTCAAATACGGCATCAGAGCTTGGCTATGTGGTACTTATTCCACTGGCTGCAATGCTGTTCCATTCTTTAGGTCGTCACCCACTTGCCGGTCTTGCTGCGGCGTTCGCTGGTGTATCTGGTGGTTACTCAGCAAACCTACTTATTGGTACGGTTGACCCGCTGTTGTCAGGCATTACTGAAACGGCGGCGCAAATGATTGACCCAACTTACACTGTTGGTCCAGAAGTTAACTGGTACTTCATGTTTGTGTCGACATTCTTCATTGCAATCACAGGTGCGTTTGTTACTGAAAAAATTGTTGAGCCAAAGCTTGGCAAATACAGTGAAGAAGAAGCCTCAGAAGATTTGTCGAACGACAAAATGGGTGGCTTAACAGACATTGAGAAGAAAGGCCTAAAACTAGCAGGTGTTGCTGTACTGGTTGTTTCAGCGCTGCTTGCTTGGACGGTTGTTCCAGAAGACGGCATTCTACGTTCTGATGCAGGTACAATTGCAGGTTCACCATTCCTGAAAAGTATCGTGGCATTCATCTTTGTGTTCTTTGCTATTCCAGGCTTTGTGTTTGGTAAAGTTGTTGGCACGATGAAGACGGATCGCGATGTAATTGATGCAATGGCGAAATCTATGTCTTCTATGGGCATGTACATTGTATTAGTTTTCTTTGCGGCTCAGTTCGTTGCTTTCTTTAAATGGACTAACTTCGGTCAGGTATTCGCGGTTGCTGGCGCTAGCTTCCTGCAAGAAATTGGCTTAACTGGCCCAATGTTGTTCTTTGCCTTCATCCTGATGTGTGGCTTTATCAACCTAATGATTGGTTCGGCATCGGCACAGTGGGCAGTAACGGCTCCGATTTTTGTTCCTATGTTGATGCTTGTTGGTTATGCACCGGAAACGATTCAGGCTGCTTACCGAATTGGTGACTCGACGACAAACATCATTACTCCAATGATGAGCTACTTTGGTTTGATTCTTGCCGTAGCGACTCGTTACATGAAGAACTTAGGTATCGGTACGCTGATCGCGACCATGCTACCTTACTCAATCTGCTTCATTGTAGGTTGGAGTGTGCTGTTCTACCTATGGGTATTCGTATTTGGTTTACCAGTAGGCCCTGGCGCAGCAACATACTACACACCGTAGAAAACGGTTACCTCACACAGCTCCATTATAAAAAGCCTGCGAACGTCGCAGGCTTTTTTATCGATTGAGACTGTGTACGCAGGCTTACCTGATTATAGATGTCGGTTTATAGCTGAAAACGCATCAACAAAGGGCGATAAAAGTGCTGAGTGAGCCAGCACAAGCTTTTCCAAATTATGCGTTTGTACCAAGGTAAGTGCGCAATATAAACATAGCTAAATTCAATTTCTGGCCGGGCTTTTCTGTTGCGTTTAAAAGCCGGAGCGCCTGAGCTCATATTAAAGCGACGCTGGTATATCATTGCATGGCGGATGGTATAGGCCGATATTCGACGATACAATGCGAGGCGTTGTGGCTTATTGGTATCGTAGCCAAAAATTGGGCAAGTCATATCATTATCAATTTCTACAATGCCTAACGTAGCCAGCATCTCTTCTTGATAAAACAGTCCCACTAAATGTACTAATTTGTTCTGGCTCACCTGTTTTAAATATTGGGTTGAAAACTGGATGTTATTGAGGCTGTATTTATCAAGGTAAAGCATGTCATATAACTCTTTGGCACGCTGAAACTCTTCATCAGTGGTCAGTGGCCTAAACTGCCAATCTTTATCATTAAGCAGTTTGAAGTCTTTCGTTAAATCTCGGTTGAAGCTGAACGCTTGCCAATCATCAAGTAAATACACTTGTCGTGTTACCAAGCTTTGCCATTTTGGCTGCTTCAATCGCTGAATTAAGTGTGAATGCTGACGCTGGTTGAGGGAGCGAAGCACCAAGGGAAAGGTGGGGTATTGATCGAGTGCGACGCGACGCAGTTCATCGAGATTTAAGGCTGCCCATTGTTCGCTATACATATTGGTGGACAAGCACTGATTGTTGAGCGTTTGGACTTGATCCAATCCAGCCAGTGATAAGATTGGTTTAGTCATATTAATAAGTAACTTACATACCCATCGAACAGCCACATTTTTGACTTTGTGAAGCTCTTCTTCGGCGTAGCCACTAAGCAGTGTCATAGGGGACACGGCATAACAGTTGTTTGGTATTTTTGGTGTTACGGAGTAGGGAATGGCAACATCATCGATATAGTAGCAACCAAAGCTTGCTGTGCATTCATCAATGGGATTCGACTGCATAAGAGTGAAAAAAGTTTTATGCCATTCTTGAGAGGAAAGTGTCATGAGTTCAATGCCTCTCCATTCCACTCAATATCAACGGTAGAAGCGTCGCTCCACTTCGTCTTGTTCTGCCTAGCTAACCGGAGTAATTCAAACATACTCCGGATTTGGCTCCCGGCCGGTAAGTTATGCTGTTGCATCACATTCACTCCAGACCACCAATCTTGCCAAGTTCGAGCCTTGAACAGGGATAACCCACCTTCAGCGATGAGTGTTATTGGCCCTAAATGATGCAGTCGCTGTTTGGAAGGGGCAGTAAATGCCATATTAGGGAGCAGTTGACTGCATCTAGACGAGAGTAGGTGCAAACCACTGGTGGCTCTTGGGTTACATTCAATCACGTAGAGTTCATCTTGTGATTTGATGAAGTCAAACGACACTTGCCCATGATAAGTATGACGTTTACCAAAAGCGGCGATAAATGTATCTAGTCGTTCGCACGAGATCGGCTGAAAAGCACTGGCGGCCGAGCCGTTTACACAGTATTTCGGCACATAAGCTTGGTGTGCTTTAAGGTCACCATGTTCAAAAATGGCATAGTTACACACCGGAGTCCCATGGATTTTTTGTTGCTGAACCCAAGGGTAAAGGGGCGATATCGTGGCGGCAGAAATAGACTGAGTTGTCACATCTCTTATTACTTGCCCGCCAAACCGAGAGTAAACGGGCTTTAGAACGGTTCTCTTATTAATTTCAATCTCACTTTTATCAGCGACCAAACGAGTTTTTGGAAGTGTGATTTCTGGCAAACTTTGAAGCTGTTCAAAGACGGTCAACTTGTTGTGCAGGGCATTGAGTAGTCCCACATTGGGCAGAAAAAAATCTACTTCTGGGCATTGTTTGGCAACATGAGCCAAGTAATACACTTCTTCACAAGTGGGTATCACCATATCAATACGCATCTGAGTAATGATTTTTAGGATCTGCTGTTGATAGGTGGGAAACGCAAATCGAGGCGAAGCGGTGGGGATATAAGACTCGATGCCTCGCAAAAACGATCCTAGAGGTTTTTTTAGCGAATCGGTGAGAGTTACGTCATGTCCATGATGCATACACATGGTTGCCCACTCTAGTGCAACTGGTGATCGGGCTCCGGTGATTAAGACCCGCATATGTTCACCACACGTCGTTGTTTATTCATTGGCGTCCAAATAGGCGCAGGGCGGTAACTAAATCTGACAGGATCAAGCCGCAATTGGTCAAACAACTTTATCAAGGCTTGATGTATAACCCGATGGTGGTGAACATCCGCTTCAATTTGAATGGCTTGTGACCCTGTTTGGGTGATTCGGTAATCCACGCGACTTTGGGCGGATAGTGTTATAGCGCGGTAGATGAGATCTGGTAACACCGTCACTGGGACGTGGTTTGCGTTTAGCGTGAGGCGATCACCACATCGTCCGGCAATTGCGCCAAGAGGTTCAAATACGCCATTATCCTGTTTATTCTCAATAATATCGTCGAGCTGATAACGAATAATTGGCTGAGTTTTACGACGAAAGTCGGTAATGATTGGGCTGTAATGAGTACGTTCGGTATTCAGCCAATGTTTTTCGATGTAAACAACATCTTGATTCCAGCGCATTTGTCCATGCTGATCCGTACATGCAAGAAAACCTTCAGTACATTGATAGACTTCATGGAGTTCGCTGTCGAACCGTTGAGAAATAAAGTGACGGTCACTCTCGGTTAGGACTTCTGCACCAGAAATGATCCGCTGTGGTTGAATTGCGGGTTGACCAAATTGACCGCTGAACTGGGCGCAGAGCTGAAGAGCTTGCGCACTACCAACCAAAAGCGTGGGTTGGAACTCATCCAGCTCTTTTATCCATTCTTGGTAAGGTTTGGTTAAATCGGCATAAAAAAATGTTACAGGCCCTTTCGCGACGGATTTATACAGTGGGCTGTTGGCGCGCAAGGCTAGAGCAATTCGGTGTTTTTGCCATAGGTTGGGCAACAGGCGAGCCAATATATTGCCAGCCCATAGTTGTGTTTCCTGTTTGTCAGCAAGAAACAACCCGCGCATGCCTGATGTGCCCGAAGAAAGCCCAACAGTAACATCGCCAACTTTCGAAGCGGCGAAGTTGCGTGACTGTTCTGCGTCGAGTGCTTGTTGCATTAGCTGTTCAGCATCTAAGCCTTTCGTATTCAACTCCGAGAGGTTCTCCATCATGGTTTGCTTATTCATGATAGGGAAATCACTGAGTGGTGCACCTTGAAGTGAGCGGTAATACGGTGAATGACGGCATACCCAATCCAAGTGTTGCGTTAAGTGTTGTTGCTGCCATGTTTCGACTTGTTCCCTTGAGCCGAAGGGGCGGTAGCGGGTTCGCCAGAATTCTGAGATAAGCGTTCTCACTTCATCCATCCTTCTTTGATTAGCTGCTGGATAGTTTCCTGACAATGTGAAGGCACGAAGCGAACAAAGTGGTGGGTTTGTTGGTAGCAACTTCTCAACTCGGAGAGGGTGTTTTTATAGGCTTTTGTATCATCGCAAAGCATGTTCGCCAGCCAATGTTGATCGATATTTTCACTCAAGCTCTCGATTAACCAGCATGCATCGGCGAGTAAGAATAGCCAACCTTGGTCTCTTTTAACCAGCAAGCCCACTTGGCCAGCTGCATGGCCTGGCAAGCTAACCATATAAATGAATCCGTCGTCGAACATGTCTTTACAGAGCAAATTAACCCCTTGGCACTGAGGAAGAATTTGGCTGATTGGTACAGAAAAGTCACTATGAATGAATAAGTTAGATTCAAGTTGTGGAGGAAGTAGAGCTTTTAGGTATCCTTTTCTTACGCCTCCAATTCGACCACTTTTAGTAATTGCATCCACCCCTTTTTGTTGGCAATGCAATTGAGAGTGGGAAAACTCAGACACGGCAGCAATGTGATCAGCATGGAAGTGGGAGAGTACTAAGTGTTCAATATCATGAGGTTTGAGACTTTCTTTTGCTAACTGCGCAACAATTCCGTGTTCTTTTTTATAGCGACAAGGTGTTGTCCAAGCATAAAAACGTTCAGGGAAGGGGCGAGTCGCGCTAAAAAAATGCTCGTGATATCCCGTGTCAAACAGGATGTTGCCTTGTGTTGGGTGCTGAATTAACGCAACGGCTGCCGGAAATGCTCTAGGCTTGATACCAGAACCTGGTTTGACAACAAAGCCTGGGTGTACGCAGTGTCCAGCCTCAAAGATTTTTATTTTTAGACCAGTTTGCATACTGCTGTATTCCTTCTTGAATTGAAAAAAGCGGTTGGTAATTCAGTGTTTGTTTCGCCTTGCTGATATCCAGAGTTTGATGATAGTTAAACAATCCTGCGCTGTATGAGGTGAGCCTTGGTTCTGGCTGATGTGGTAAGTGCCTTCGTATTTGCTCACTGAGCTTTAATAATGGTGATACCACACCGTATGGTAATGATTGTAACGTTACTTTTAGGTTTAACCCCTCACATAAAGCTTGCAGAACAGTCTCAATTGGCATTGGTTCGTTGTTGGAAATGTTGAACACATCACCATGCTGAAGTCGGTCTGCCTGAGTGCAAGCGAGCATCGCTGCATGGGCAACGTTGTCGACATAGGTCAGATCAACCACAGGATTTCTACCCGATGGCAGAAGCAGAGTGTTGTTTTTTATCGCCTTAAGCACTCTTGGGATAATCGCGCGATCATTGGGTCCAAAAATGCCACGCGGTCTTAAAATGATCGCTTTACTTCGACCTTTTACGGCTTCAATTTCTGATAGATATTTTGTGTGTGCGTAATCATTACACCAGTATGAAGCTATGGCGTCGGTTTCTCTAATATTCCAACGGTCTTGATGGTCAAAGTAGACGCTGGTGGACGAAATATGGATAAAACGCGAGATTTGATGCGTATTAGCCGCATTGACGAGGTTTTTGGTGGCATCTACATTGGCTTGATAAAACGCCTGCCACTTTCCCCATGGGCTTGAGAGAGCGGCACAATGGATGACTGCATCCATACCTTGGCATACCGCATGAACTGCTGAGTGGTCTCTTAAATCGACTATATGGGGGATAACATCGAATTGCTCGGCGAGTTGTTTAGCGATGACTGTATTTCGTGCTATAAAATGCAGTTCATGCTGCTGGTGAAACATTCTCAGAATTGCGCTACCCAACATCCCGCTGCCACCAGTGACCAATATCTTCATAGTTTTAGCACTCCCATCCCTAGCGACAACCCTGCGGCGGTGCCAGCTAATAACACATGTTTTCCTGCGGTTTCTGGCTGATTACGCAGCCAGTGTAAGTTAATTGGGAGTGAGGCGGCGACTTGGTTTCCCAAAGTCGAAAAGTGATTAACGGTTTTCTCTGTTGGTAGCCCGGTGAGTGAAGGCAGTTTTTTTAAGGCTATGTTCCCTTTAACTGTTGTTATACTTAAAGTAGGCAACGATTGGAGGGAACTCCTATGCTTCAGTCACAG
>NZ_JAWPOX010000248.1:0-905 GCF_033344475.1 Vibrio sp. 1288 | reverse complement strand
AGGCCGATACACTCATTTCGATATCAAATAATCGCCAATCAAACATCCACAAGTAGAAATGCGCAATCAGCAACCCCGTTAAAATATCAGCAGCTTGATGTAATCCCGCCAACACAAAGTTACACGCCACTTCCGGCAGATAATATTGTGCGCTGTCAGGCAGTTTACCTCGACGCTGTCCCAAACCGTATTCCGCGGCGATGCAGAGAAAAAAGATAGGAGCCAAAGCCATAAGCAAGAGCTCCGGTCGTTCCATGATTTGTGACCAATCCATTGTCTTATCTACCATTTTGCGTAGTGATCTTCCGTTAAACCCACAACACCGTCTAGTTCGTGCTTACTGCCATTGCCATCCACAACAAACCCTGAAAAGTGGCCGATATATTGACGAAAGTTACTTTTCAAAAACCAGAAGTTCTTTTTCTCAGAACGTTGATTGATAGGCTCAAACACTAAGTCTACGCAACCATCTTCGGAGGTGATACGCCAATCAGTACGTGGATTCTGACGTGAAAATTGAAACTGCACCGGATTAAGCAAATGCCTTTCACCATCCACCCACAGTACATTTTCACAAAACCCGGTTTCGTTTACGCCAGCGGCGAGGTTGAGACCCAAGCTTTTGTCGCCGTCTTTATGGTTGACACTCGCCCAGCGCCAGCTCGTTTCCCTTCGCATGTAACCCGCCGAGAAATCATAACCCGCAGCAACCTGTGACAGATCTTGCTCTTCACCCAGAATAAATAGATTCCCTGTTACCGTCAGCGCGTTGTGTTTTTGCGTATACGTCCATCCGGAGTAACCCGTTGGCGTAGAGAGCATAAGAGGCAAACTTTGTGGCTGTGGATGCAGTGTAATGTTGGCGTTAACGGAAGGCGTCACAAACTGAACATGCCACTGCCCTT
>NZ_JAWPOX010000247.1:0-906 GCF_033344475.1 Vibrio sp. 1288 | reverse complement strand
ACCGTCACAGCCGAAGGACAAACAAGCGATATCTCGACCTCGTGGTACGCCGCAACCAGCTACAACCTAAACAAGTTCACCCCTTACGTGGTTTATGGCCAACAGTTTGACGACAACGAAAAGAAGACCGGTGACAGCGTCCTGACAGGGTTAAGGTTTGACGTGGATTACAACGTGTCAGTGAATGCCGAATGGCAACACTTTAAAGCCTTCAACAACGACTCCGGCGCGTTTTCTCTCCCACCAGCCGATACCAATGCCAACCTCTACACGGTGATGTTGAATTTCGTCTTTTAGCTACTCAATACGAAAAAAAAGTATCCACCGGCATAGCCGGTGGTTTTTCATATGCGCCTATAAGGCTCTCTTACTGGCAGCGCCCTAGCAGGCGCATAGTGATCTGACATTTGCATATGACTATTTCCAGCGGCCCGTAAACGGGCTACCTGAATACGGGATCGACAATTGCTCTCCCATTTTATCCTGCTCTAGTTGATGCTTTATGTAACTTTGTATCTTGCCGGTATTTTTTCCTACCGTATCGACATAATACCCTCGACACCAAAATTCTCGATTCCTGTACTTAAACTTCAAATCTCCAAATCGCTCATAGAGCATCAGGCTACTTTTTCCTTTCAAATACCCCATAAAGGATGAAACACTTATCTTAGGTGGTATCTCTAAAAGCATATGAATATGATCTGCGCAGCATTCTGCTTCAACAATATTCACGTTTTTCCATTCACATAGTTTTCTAAGTATCTCGCCTACTGCCCTTCGTTTCTCACCATAGAACACCTGTCTTCGGTACTTAGGTGCAAAAACCACATGATATTTACAGTTCCATCGCGTATGCGCTAAGCTCTTTTCGTCCCCCATTAGGACCCCCTTTCAATTCTTAATTAA
>NZ_JAWPOX010000246.1:0-907 GCF_033344475.1 Vibrio sp. 1288 | reverse complement strand
AACACTTTTGGGATCAAGCGGTTTAAGACTTCTCGCCCACGGGGGCCGAGCGTTTTCTTGGCCAAGTCGGCTTTAAAGTTGATGATAGCTTTAGAGAATATGGCGGGCTCTTCAACTTGAATGTCCTGCTCTAAAATCAGCTCTAGCACATCTTGTTTATTGGCCATATCCCATAATTCATGGAAATGACGAGCAATCGTGCTGCCCTCATCTTCTTCATCGTCACCAATCAAGGTTTCAAATACTTGATGCACTTTATTCATGTGCTGCTGAGTTTGTTCGATGAGCAGCTCCCACGACTCTAGCTGCATCGCAGTTGCCAGTTTTAAACGCTCAATGTCGCAATCGGGCAGCGTTTGAGTCTGCTTGTCTGCCATTGCTTGCAGTAGATTTTCTAGCTGGCGTAAATATTTATATGCTGCTTCCAGATTGCTGACTTCTTGCGGGGTTAACAATGCAAGCTCTTCAATACCATTTAAGGTTTCGAGCAAGCCACGATTGCGCAAAGATGGCTCTCGCCCGCCACGAATCAGTTGGAAAACTTGCGCGATAAACTCAATTTCTCGAATACCACCAGCACCCAGCTTGATGTTGTTGGTTAAACCGCGACGTCGCACTTCACTGCTGATCATTGATTTCATGCGGCGCAACGACTGAATCGCACTAAAGTCGATGTAACGACGGAACACAAACGGACGCAACATTTTGCGTAGCTCTTGATATTGCGGATACATTTCGCATCCCATCACGCGCGCTTTGATCATCGCGTAACGTTCCCAGTCTCGTCCTTGCTCTTGGTAGTAATCTTCCAACGCAGCATAGCTCATTACCAACGGGCCGCTTTCTCCAAATGGACGCAACCGCATGTCGACGCGATAACAAAAACCATCAAACGTCTGTTGATCGA
>NZ_JAWPOX010000245.1:0-907 GCF_033344475.1 Vibrio sp. 1288 | reverse complement strand
TTCTGTTCAAACAGATCAACTGTATGACCACGTTCAGATAAAGTCGTAGCACAAGCTAAAGCAGCAGGGCATGCGCCTAGAACGGCAATATTTTTCGGCTTGAACGTTGGTTCAACCACAATTTCTGTTTCGTAACAAGCAAGTGGATTAACCAGACAGCTAGCGCGCTTACCTTTAAATACGTTGTCCAGACACGCTTGGTTGCAGCCGATACACGTATTAATAAACTGCGCTTTCTCTTGTTCTGCCTTCGCGACAAAGTATGGATCCGCCAAGAACGGGCGAGCCATTGACACCATATCCGCCTGACCAGAAGCAAGGATTCGCTCTGCTTCATCAGGAGTGTTAATTCGATTACAGGTGACGATTGGCACAGAAACGTGCGGTTTCACCTTCTCGGTTACCCATGTAAATGCACCGCGAGGTACTTGCGTTGCAATGGTCGGAATACGTGCTTCATGCCAACCAATACCAGTGTTGATAATGGTGACGCCCGCGTCTTCCAATCCTTTGGCTAATTCAATCACATCTTCGAACGTGCTGCCCTGCTCGACGAGATCCAGCATCGAAAGACGGAAAATGATGATGAACTTCTCACCCACCGCTTTACGTACAGCTTTCACTATCTCCAACGGGAAGCGCATGCGTTTTTTGTAACTGCCGCCCCAATCGTCATATCGCATATTGGTGCGCTTACAAAGGAATTGATTGATTAAATAACCTTCTGAGCCCATTAATTCCACGCCGTCATAACCGGCAAGTTGAGCGAGTTCAGCGCTGTTGGCAAATGCATCGATGGTCTTTTTGATCTGACGCTCGCTCATTTCACTCGGCGCAAACCTCGCGATCGGCGCTTTAATGCCAGAGGCGCTCTGCGCAAACGGGTGCATCGCGTAACGCCCAGCAT
>NZ_JAWPOX010000244.1:0-908 GCF_033344475.1 Vibrio sp. 1288 | reverse complement strand
GCGGCAAGTTTACAAAATCAAACAACTCACGGTCTGCCAATTGGCTTGGGCTTACGTTTTGGATTGATTTGAAAATCGCTTCTACGCGTCCTGGCGTCTTCTTATCCCAATCAATCAGCATTGCTTTGATTGCTTGGCGCTGCAAGTTCTCTTGAGAACCACATAGGTTACAAGGAATAATTGGGAAATCTTTGTGCTCTGCGTATTTGATCAGGTCTTTTTCGCGGCAGTAAGTCAGCGGACGAATAACCACGTTACGACCATCATCAGAGCGTAGTTTTGGTGGCATTGCCTTCAAACGAGAACCATGGAACATGTTCAAGAACATCGTTTCTACGATGTCATCCATATGATGACCAAGTGCAAGTTTTGTTGCGCCGATTTTCTCAGCAAATGAGTAAAGCGTACCACGACGTAGACGAGAACATAGACCACACGTTGTCTTACCTTCTGGCACTTTTTCTTTAACTACTGAGTATGTGTCTTTATCTACGATGTAGTAAGGAATATTCAGCGTCTCAAAATACTCAGGCAAAATATGCTCTGGGAAACCAGGTTGTTTTTGGTCTAGGTTAACAGCAACCACTTCAAATTTGATTGGTGCCGCTTTTTGTAGATTCAACAGGATATCGAGCATCGCAAATGAGTCTTTACCACCGCTTATGCATGCCATGACAACATCGCCTTCTTCGATCATGTTGTAATCTGTAATGGCATTTCCAACATTTCTTCTCAAACGTTTTTGAAGCTTGTTGAATTCAAGGGTTTCTTTTCTTGTATCTTTCTGGTTCATTGCGGGCTCTCACATCGCCGATAAAATCGACAGTAGGACTTCCTAACATGGGTTTCTTTGGGGCGTGGATTATACGGGCTTTTGCAGCAGGATTAAATGTTTGTATTGAAGGATA
>NZ_JAWPOX010000243.1:0-909 GCF_033344475.1 Vibrio sp. 1288 | reverse complement strand
TGGGCTAAATTCGCAAATTCAGCCCATAATTCACATCCATGAAACTCAAAGCTAAGCGTTCATTCAATTACAATGTTTCACGTGAAACATGCCAATGACACAGTAAACGCCTCGGTTAACCTGAGTAAACTGAGTGCCAATCACGCCAGACCGGAGCGAAACCTTTCGCTCTAATCATGTCTTCTACCGATGCCGCGCTACGCTCGTCACTGATTTCGAACTGTTCCAGTTCCACCTCTTCGGTCGCATAACCACCGGGTTGTGTTTTCGATGCCGCAGACATACTCGTAATGCCTAACGGTAATACATTGTCGCGAAACTGCGGTGATTCGCGCGTCGACAATGACAACTCCACTTCCGGATTAAACAGCCGATAGGCGCAAATCAATTGCACCAACTGCTTATCCGTCATGACAGATTTCGGTTGTAATCCCGACGCAGGTGTATTACCGGCACAAGGGCGTAAACGAGGAAAAGAAATCGAATAACGCGATTGCCAATAAGTACGCTCAAGGTAATCCAGATGAGCAGCAGCAAAAAAGCAGTCGGTGCGCCACTCTTCCAAACCAATCAAAGCGCCAATACCGATTTTGTCGATCCCCGCTTTTGCCAACCTATCAGGCGTTTCAAGCCGGTATCGGAAATCCATTTTGTTGCCACGTAAATGATGCTGAGCATATGTTTTAGGATGATAGGTTTCTTGATACACCATCACCGCATCAAGGCCCAATGTTTTGAGTTCGGCGTATTCGTCCTGATCCAACGGTTGGACTTCCATCGCTAAATAATTAAATCGCTGCTTGATGATTGGCACCATTTCGCGAAAGTATTTCATCCCAACTTTGGTCTCATGCTCACCCGTTACCAGTAACACGCTGTCGAACTTCATTCGCTTAATCGCATCAATCT
>NZ_JAWPOX010000242.1:0-909 GCF_033344475.1 Vibrio sp. 1288 | reverse complement strand
GCAACCTTTGCCATTATCATCACTGGTGTGATGGTTGGCTCTGTACTCGCCGCATTTAACTGGGGCGTCGCTTTTCTGGGCAGTCTGACCGTATTGATGCTGCTGCTCATTATCGGGAAACGCAGCCACTTTAACCCTTCTAATTTTGTACTCTCGGGTATTGCCCTTAGCGCCCTATTACAAGCTCTCGTGCAGTTTGCGTTGGCGCAAGGCTCTGGGGAAAGTTACAAAATTTTGCTCTGGCTCACGGGCTCAACGTATCGCGTCACCAGCACAAGTGCATTGATGTTGCTTATCGCCGTGTTGGTGCTTTTAGCGATTGTGTTTGCGTTGTCACGTTGGCTAACACTGATTTCTATTGGTCGAGCGTTTTCTAACGCGCGCGGGCTGAATCCATCATCTGCGAACACGATTTTGCTTGTTATCGTTGCTCTGCTGTGTGCCTTTTCAACGGCGACGGTCGGCCCCGTTTCCTTTGTTGGTTTGGTCGCACCACACATGGCGATGATGCTAGGAGCAAGAAAGGTCAAAGAACAATTATTCATTGGCAGTTTGATTGGTGCAACGCTTATGGTTTGGGCGGATTGGTTAGGGCAAATCGCCATTTACCCGAGCCAAATTGCAGCAGGTACGTTAGTCGCGATTATCGGTAGTACCTACTTCTTGTTCCTGATGCTCAAAAGCAAGTTCCGATAGCTTGGCGTAAAGATAAGCGAAAAAAGAAACCCGCTCTTTGGGAGTTTACTCCGAAGCAGCGGGTTTCTTTTTAATGCGAGTTAGTTGAATGCAGCGTCGTTCGATTCATCATTCGAAGCAGGAAAACGCTGCTCGTAAAGCTCCATAAAGTCCTGACGAATCAAATGCTCTAAATGGTTTGCCTTATCTGTTGGGCAGAAGATCATCACATGC
>NZ_JAWPOX010000241.1:0-910 GCF_033344475.1 Vibrio sp. 1288 | reverse complement strand
GCAACATTTACTGGTTCCTTTGTTTCGCTCATCAACGGTGTAGAAAATGAGGCTACGGCGAGCGCAGCCATCAAAGATGGTGGCGAACCTGTGCTTACTAAGTCTGACACAGATAGCTGTCCTCCACTTACTCCAGTGGGCGCATTGAGTATCACTAAAGACTGTACAACCTACGTTGAAGAAAACGCATCTGGCGCGTACGGATTAAGAGTGAACTACGAAGGTAAAGTATGTAACGACAGTAAAGTGAAACTTAACGATGTGAAAATTACTGAAATGCATGACGGTATGACAGTCGTTAAAGATGTCGGTACTTTAAATCCTGAAAGCTGTATGAACTACGATGGCACCTACATCCCTGCTCCGGGTAGTGACGTTTCTGGTGGTCCGGTTGTTGCACATGATGTAAGAACCTTCAAAGACACCGTCGTTGCAGAAGGTGTTAACGCCATTACAGGTGTCACTGTCGATACAGGCATGCCTGTAGAGGCAAGCTGTCCACTATGTCCTGCACCGTAAGCAAGACAAACCCGATAGCAGCAATCCACAGTAAACAATAACGAAAAAGCCACCTTAAACATAAGGTGGCTTTGCTTTGTTATTTGTTCTTACCTTTGCCAGGTGAAGACCCGCCAGAATCAGGAGATGATTGCAGCGCCACAGTCACCATTGCCGTCGACGTAACATTACCGCTGGTGATCGTATAGCTAAAGCTGTCTTGATTCTTGACTCGCTTCGCTGGCGTGTATTGGATACTCCCATCAGAAAGTAGCTTCACCGTTCCTTTACTCGGTGCGCTCATTGCTGAGATCTCGACAGACACACCATCAGCAATGATGTCATTACCCAACACATTAATGGTTACCGTTGAAACTTTGCTCATCTGAACGTTATCGTCAACCGCCACAAC
>NZ_JAWPOX010000240.1:0-910 GCF_033344475.1 Vibrio sp. 1288 | reverse complement strand
ACCACCATAGGATTTGGCCACCTTGCTGCATAAAGCTCATCAAGGTATTGGCCCAATCCTCACTGATCAAACCCAAAGTGTTGAGTAGGATCTGCTCCATTACGCTGCGTTCTCCGCTATCGTGTTACGGTTGCCTTTGTTGTTAGACATATCGCGCTCTGCTTGTTCAGCAACTAAGCCAATACCCTGCTTTTCTAGAATGTTGCGAATGCTCTCGGCTTGAGAACTCAGCACATTATGCGCCAGAAGCAGTGGCATTGCGGCTACCAAGCCGAGAACCGTTGTCACCAACGCCATCGAAATACCGCCCGCCATGACTTTTGGATCGCCATTACCAAACTGAGTGATCACTTGGAATGTTTCGATCATGCCCGTTACCGTACCTAGCAGACCTAACATTGGTGCCAGCGCTGCAAGCAGTTTGAGCATCGATAGGCCTTTTTCAAGGTGTGTTTGCTCATCAACCACCGCCTCAAGTAGACGCAATTCTAATGCTTCGACACTTCGATGTTTGTCGTTTTGATAAACAGAAAGAACGCGACCTAGAGGGTTATCTTCTGCTTTGGTTGGATTCTTTAGCTGCTTCGCAATTTTTTGGCGAGCAATGAAAAGAGACACACCGCGAACCAACGCGATAATCAAACCAATCGCTAATAGAACAAGGATGATCTGGCCAACTACGCCACCCGCATTTAGACGATCTTTCAGCGTTGGCGAGTTCGCTAGTTGTTCTAAAAGAATGCCACGCGATGGATCAATGACTAACGAATCCAATTCGCCGTTGGTGAATGCGCTCGCTGTCGGACCATTTTCTGGCTGACGCAAATAGTTCACTGCGTCACCACGCTGGCCGTTCCATTTCACATAGCCATAGTCATCAAGTAGTGCCATTGCACCAAGACGAACACCA
>NZ_JAWPOX010000239.1:0-913 GCF_033344475.1 Vibrio sp. 1288 | reverse complement strand
CCTGAGCCGGAAGGCCCACACAGCGCCACCATTTCACCGGCAAACACCTCACCAGAGACATCTTGCAACGCGCGTACGGTTTGGCTGCCAAGGGTGTAATCGCGACTGAGTTGACTGAAAACGATCATGACGCCTCCTTAATGTTTAGCCAGTAACGCTTTGGCAGTTTGCGTTTCTAAGTGAGTGCTATCGAAACTTTCCATTTTCGCCAACCATTTCTGCGCTTGCTCCATGTCCTCAGCACGCAGCGCTGCTTCAATGGCGTAAAGGTAAACCCAAGCCGTTGCCGCGAACGGTTGTTGATTGAAGCTCGGTTCATCAAGCAGAGTCAGGTACAGCTCGTACCCACGCTCAAAGTGATTAAACATATCCGGAAGCGAAGTGTAAGTGGTGGCCGCCATCGCAGTAGCCAATTGATATTCTGGTAGCCCTTGTAAACGCTGCTGCTCTTGAATCGGCATAGTTTGATTCGCCATTAAATCCAAACCTGTCTGAATGGTGGCAAGCCCGCGCTCAGTGAACTTCATCTTGTTCCATGGCATAAACGCATCGCGCCCTTGCAAGGTTTCACTGCTGCCAAGGTAAACCAATGTCACAGGCGTAGCGCCTTGCTTTTGAACTAATTGTGAAAGCTCGTCATGTACAGTATCCACCAAACCCGTGTCGCCCTGTGCGGCTTGGTTAAAGCGAGTTAGTAACTGCTCAGTAGGGTTTGCCAACGCCAAGCTGCTACTCAAGGTAAACGCTGCCAATGCCGCGCCGAGCAAGGTTGTGGCTCTGGATAAATGAAGATTGAAAACCATCATGGTGACTGTCCTTAGTTGAACGTGATTTGATGGTTTCAGATTACGCCATCGCTTCATAGCCAGCAGTAGGATGCGACCAATGGTATTTTTAGGGAGTAAATGGGCGT
>NZ_JAWPOX010000023.1:0-79408 GCF_033344475.1 Vibrio sp. 1288 | reverse complement strand
ATGGTGCCGAGAGAGGGACTCGAACCCTCACACCTAAGGCACTAGCACCTCATGCTAGCGTGTCTACCAATTTCACCATCTCGGCATCAAAACCTTACAGCTTATTGAGGAATTTCATCACCCGCTGGGGCAGGAACTTCACTCGCTGCATCCTTAACTTGTTCAACAACTGGTTGACCTAACGTTGGGTCTACCCATTGTGATTCAGTCTGGTGCGTAGACATACGACCAAGTAACAAGCTAACGATAAAGAATACGGTTGCTAAAATAGCAGTTGTTCGGGTTAAGAAATTACCTGAGCCGCCAGCACCAAACACTGTGTTTGAAGCACCAGCACCGAACGAGGCTCCCATATCTGCGCCTTTACCTTGTTGAATCAACACAAGGCCAATCACACCAAGCGCTGCCAACAGGTAAATCACAAGTAGAACTGAAAACATTTTTTCCACCTATGTTCCAAATTGTTGAGCCAGCGCCGTTCAAAAGAATAAATCATTATGAACAAGGCTAGCGACCTCCTAACGGGAGGCGGAGCAATACTAGCGAAAGCCAGTAACGCTGACAAGGGAAAATTAGTAAAAAATCAATGCCAATGCGTTAAGCGCTCAAAAAAAGGGCAAAAGATGCCCTTTTCATTCAAGACATGCTTTAACGCAATGATTAACAACTTGCTTTAACAGCCTCAGCGATTTTCAATGCTGAGTGTTGAACTAGTTCACCATCTTCGCCTTCCACCATAACGCGGATCAAAGGCTCAGTGCCAGACTTACGCAGCAGTACACGCCCTTTATCACCAAGTGTCGCCTCTACTTCAGCGACAGCGTTTAATACAGCTGTAGCTTCAAGAGGGTTACTTTCTCCTGAGAAACGGACATTTTCTAAAACCTGAGGATATAGTGTCATTCCTTGCGATAGTTCATATAAAGACATATCGCTGCCAATTACAGAAGCAAGTACTTGAAGTGCAGCAACAATCGCATCGCCGGTTGTGACTTTATCTAATAAGATCACATGGCCTGAGTTTTCAGCACCAATTTTCCAACCTTTTTCTAGCAGTTGCTCCATGACATAACGGTCACCAACAGCGGCACGTACAAACGGAATGCCTAGCTGCTTTAAACCATTTTCCATACCCAAGTTAGTCATTAGTGTACCAACAACACCACCCTTTAGCTCACCACGACGAAGAGCATCACGAGCGATGATATAAGCAATTTGGTCACCATCAACTTTGTTACCTAGGTGATCGACCATAATGATGCGGTCACCATCACCATCAAATGCGAGACCAAGGTGCGCTTGCTCTTCAACAACACGCTGTTGAAGTGCTCGTACGTCTGTTGCGCCCACTTTTTCATTAATGTTGATGCCGTTAGGCTCTACGCCCATAGCGATAACTTCTGCCCCAAGTTCTTTGAAAACATTTGGAGCGATGTGGTACGTTGCACCGTGCGCACAGTCTACTACGATCTTAAAGTTCGCAAGGCTCAACTCAGATGGGAAAGTACTCTTACAGAATTCGATGTAACGACCAGCTGCATCATTTAGGCGGGTTGCTTTACCAAGCTCAGCAGACTCCACACATTCAATTTCTTTATCTAACTCAGCTTCGATCGCCAATTCGATATCGTCAGGTAGCTTAGTACCCTCAGAAGAAAAGAATTTAATGCCGTTGTCGTAATATGGGTTATGTGATGCAGAAATCACAATACCAGCCTCGGCACGGAAAGTCTGAGTTAAATATGCCACAGCTGGAGTTGGCATGGGACCAGTAAATGTTGCTTTAAGTCCCGCAGCTGCAAGGCCAGCCTCTAGTGCAGATTCAAGCATATAACCTGAAATACGTGTATCTTTACCTATGATAACTTTCTTTGTGCCTTGTTTCGCTAGTACACGACCAGCAGCCCAGCCAAGCTTAAGTACGAAGTCTGGAGTGATTGGGTATTGTCCTACTTTACCGCGCACACCGTCAGTACCAAAGTAACGTCTTTCATTCGACATAAACTTTCCTTTATTATTTTTAAATATTGTTTTTCGTCATCTCAACAACTTTCATCGCTTCGATTGTCTCTTCAAAGTCATGCACGCGAATGATCTGCGCGCCTTTCATCGCGGCAATCGTAGCACAAACGACACTTGCGTTCGTACACTCAGCCGCTGGCTTGTCTAATAGTTTGAAGATCATGGATTTACGAGACATGCCAGCCAAAATAGGCAGGCCGAATTCATGAAACTTTTCAAGATGAGCAAGCATATGATAATTGTGTTCGATTGTTTTGCCAAAGCCAAACCCAGGATCGAGAATCAGTTGAGATTTATCAATCCCTGCTGCTTCACACGCCGCGATACGTTCTTCTAGAAAAGCCGACACGTCCCCCATTAAATCATCATAATGAGGGTCAACTTGCATGGTCCTAGGCTGACCTTTCATATGCATCAGACAAATTGGAAGGTTTGCTTCTGCTGCGACTTCCAGAGCACCTGGCTCTTGCAGCGAGCGGATGTCATTGATCAAATCAGCCCCAGCATCAATTGCTTGACGCATCACTTCTGCTTTACTGGTGTCAACGGAAATCCATACATCATATTTTTCACGAATGGCTTTGATTACTGGGACAACACGCCTAAGCTCTTCTTCCAAAGACACATCCGGTGCACCAGGTCTTGTTGATTCACCACCAACATCAACAATACTTACACCAGCCTTTATCATTTTATCAACTTGAGCAAGAGCAAGTTCAATTGAGTTGTATTTACCGCCATCCGAAAAGGAATCCGGTGTCACATTTAGAATGGCCATGACATGTGGACGCGAAAGGTCCAAAGATTTGTTATTTGCTGTAATCATCATCATAAACACAAAAACCCCGAGATAACTCGGGGTTTAATATTATCGATACTCTTTATTCAGAGTCTTTCTTTTCAGGCGCTTCGTTAGAAGTTGTTTCAGAAGAGCTAGGCTGTTCTGCATCTTTCGCAGTCTCCGTTGCTTCTTCTTTAACTTCTTGCTTTGCTTGAGGCTTGTCGCTGTCTTCTGGTTTGCTTGCTGAGTTATCACTCCAGCCCGCAGGCTCACGAATTTCAGCTTTGCGCTCCATTAAGTCATCAATCTGGCGAGCATCAATGGTTTCATACTTCATCAGCGCATCTTTCATCGCATGCATGATATCCATGTTCTCTTGAAGAATCTTCTTCGCACGATCGTAGTTGCGGTCAATGATCTGACGAACTTCGTCATCAATCAACTTCGCTGTATCGTCAGACACATGTTTAGTCTGAGTTACACTACGCCCTAAGAACACTTCGCCTTCATCTTCTGCATACAGCAGAGGGCCAAGCTTTTCAGAGAAACCCCATTGAGTAACCATCTTACGAGCAATATCTGTTGCGCGCTCGATATCATTAGAAGCACCGGTTGATACTTTGTCAGCACCGTAGATAAGTTCTTCTGCTAAACGACCACCGTACAAGCTAGAAATCATTGATTCTAGGTGTTGGCGAGACATACTCACGCGGTCCTGCTCTGGAAGGTACATTGTTACACCCAACGCACGACCACGTGGAATGATAGACACTTTGTACACTGGATCGTGTTCAGGAACCAAGCGACCAACAATCGCGTGACCCGCTTCGTGGTATGCGGTTGACTCTTTCACTTCCTCAGACATCACCATTGAACGGCGCTCAGCACCCATCATGATTTTGTCTTTCGCCAGTTCAAACTCAACCATAGAAACGTTGCGCTTGTTACCGCGCGCAGCAAACAGGGCTGCTTCGTTAACTAAGTTTGCTAGGTCAGCACCAGAGAAGCCTGGAGTACCACGTGCGATGAGAGAAGGCTCTACATCACCCGCTAGAGGGACCTTACGCATGTGAACTTTTAGGATCTGTTCACGGCCACGTACATCTGGAAGACCAACTACCACTTGACGGTCAAAACGACCAGGACGCAGTAGCGCAGGGTCTAGCACGTCCGGACGGTTAGTCGCAGCGATAACGATAATACCTTCGTTACCTTCGAAACCATCCATCTCAACGAGCATTTGGTTTAGTGTTTGTTCACGTTCATCATGACCACCACCAACACCTGCGCCACGTTGACGACCTACCGCATCGATCTCATCGATAAAGATGATACAAGGTGCAGCTTTCTTTGCTTGTTCAAACATGTCACGCACACGAGATGCACCAACACCAACGAACATTTCTACGAAATCAGAACCAGAGATAGTAAAGAATGGTACTTTCGCCTCACCGGCAATGGCTTTCGCTAGAAGCGTTTTACCCGTACCAGGAGGACCAACCATTAGAACACCCGTTGGAATCTTACCGCCCAGTTTTTGGAAGCGGCTTGGATCGCGTAGGTAGTCCACCAGTTCTTTCACGTCTTCTTTTGCTTCGTCACAACCAGCAACGTCAGCAAAAGTTGTCTTGATTTGTTCTTCGCTCATCATTCGAGCTTTACTCTTACCAAAAGACATGGCGCCTTTACCACCGCCGCCTTGCATTTGACGCATGAAGAAAATCCATACACCAATCAGTAAGATCATTGGGAACCAAGAGATGAAGATAGTACCAAGCAAGCTTTGCTCTTCTGGAGGCGTGCCTTGTACTTTCACGTTTTGGTTAATTAGGTCATCTAGAAGCTTTTGGTCATACACTGGCATGTAAGTGACCATTTTGGCACCGCCGCCACGACGAACAAAGCTAATTTCACCGTCTTTAAAAGTTGCTTCTTGAATCTGGCCTTGGCCAACTTCCTGTACAAACGTGGTGTAATCCACGGTTCTGCCATTGCTTTCTCCAGGGCCAAAGCTCTGGAATACCGACATCAATACGACGGCGATAACAAGCCACAGAATTAAATTTTTTGCCATGTCACTCAAGGTGTAAGCCTCTCGATAACTAATTGTAATTAAAGGTAGGGTACTACAGTTCATTAACTGTAGCTATAGTGTTAACACGCTCTCAAGAGAGCAAAATGGTTAACCTTTGTAACCAGTGGCTACGACGAAGACCTCTCGAGAGCGAGCTCGCGATGAGTCTGGTTTTCTAATTTTTACGGCTTTAAACATGTCTCGGACTTCTTTCACATACTGATCGAAGCCTTCCCCTTGGAAAACCTTTACGACAAAGCTACCATTAGGCGCTAGAACTTGTCGACACATATCTAAAGCTAATTCAACTAAATACATAGCGCGAGGTTGATCAACAGAATTGTTTCCCGCGATGTTAGGCGCCATATCAGACATTACTACGTCTACCATGGAAGGTTGGATCCTTTCTAGCAAAGCTTCCAATACCGCATCATCACGAAAGTCGCCTTGTAAAAAGCTAACGCCAGCAATCGGGTCCATAGGAAGCAAGTCACACGCGATGATCTGACCGCTGTCCCCTACTATCTTAGCAGCATATTGAGACCATCCGCCCGGCGCAGCCCCCAAGTCGACGACTGTCATTCCAGGCTTTAACAATTTATCTTTCGTTTGAATCTCATCGATCTTGAAATAAGCACGTGAACGGTAGCCTTTTTTTCGGGCTTCATTCGCGTATTTATCATCAAAGTGTTCTTTCAACCAACGACCAGAACTAGCCGAATGTTTTTGTTTACTCATTTTAATCCCAACAAGGCACAAATTGGAGCTATTGTTTTAATAGGCGCTACCTATTACTCAATAAATTATAGTCTTCAGCAATAGATGGCGTTAAAATAGCTTTTTTCAACCCTTATTTTAAAGAAAATTGGCCGCGTAATGAACCTAAGCACCAAACAAAAGCAGCACCTTAAAGGCCTAGCTCACAGTTTAAAACCTGTTGTGCTAATGGGCGCAAATGGACTTACAGAAGCCGTGCTAGCAGAAATTGAAATCGCTCTTAACCATCACGAACTTATCAAAGTAAAAGTTGCTTCGGAAGATCGTGAAACAAAACAGCTAATCATCGACGCTATCGTACGTGAGACGGGCGCTGAAAAAGTTCAGACTATTGGTAAAGTGCTTGTGCTATACCGCCAGTCTGAAGAGCGTAAAATCGAAATCCCTCGTAAGTAACTCTACTTACGTTGCTGAAGAAAAAAGGTCGCCTGAGGCGACCTTTTTGCGTTTTATCAGAGTAATAATGCAACTCCAAACGACTTAGATATATTCTACTCGGTCAATTTCGAAGTCTTTCGCGCCACCCGGAGTTTGAATAGCAACTTCATCGCCTTCCATCTTACCAATCAGGCCACGAGCAATAGGTGAGCTCACTGAAATGCGACCTGCTTTGATATCGGCTTCGTCATCACCAACGATTTGGTACGTTTTTTCTTCTTCGGTGTCGATATCAATCAAGGTTACGGTTGAACCAAAAATAACTTTACCCGTGTTCTCCATCTTTGTTACATCAATAACTTGAGCAACTGACAGTTTGTATTCAATGTCACGGATTTGTGCTTCACAAATGCCCTGCTCTTCACGAGCGGCGTGATATTCAGCATTCTCTTTTAAATCACCTAGCTCACGAGCTTCAGCAATTGCCTCTGAGATCTGAGGACGTAGTTTAAGTAGACGATCGAGTTCTGCACGTAGCTTTTGCTCGCCACGTAGTGTCATTGGAACTTTTTCCATTTTATAACCTCAAGCCCAAATGGGTCTTTGGACAAAAAAAGCCCACCCTGTCATAGGACTGGGTAGTGCGCTTAAAGATGTATTTCGTTTAGTGTAAACAAACTCCCGGACGAAATCATCTTAATTCGAAAGACAGCAAGAATATGCCTTTTCGGCATAATGATATAACTCACTTTTAGAGCGGTTCTAGGGCGAATCACCTTCTCAATTTATTGAAAAACAACACTGTTCATTACACCAAAAACCTCAAAAAAGATAAAAACTAATCAATGTCAGGCCAATGTCATTGCCAATAATTTCAATCAAAAACAGTAATTTAAATAAAAACAACGCACAATTGAACAGTGTTCATCAGTGGGATTTATATCATTTTACTAACTCATACGGAAACTTTAGCAGTAAAACATGTCCAGCGAGTTGTTAGATCAATGGCTTACAAGTGCGAACTATATCGCTCAATTAGCCAATTTTGGACCAACAACTTGTGAGAGATCACCTCTCCCCCATACAACAATGATTATGGACAGCTAACTAGGACAAATAAGATGAAAAAGACTCTAATTGCTCTTTCTGTATCTGCAGCAGCTATGGCAACTGGCGTAAACGCAGCTGAACTTTACAACCAAGACGGTACTTCTCTAGAAATGGGCGGCCGTGCTGAAGCACGTCTATCTATGAAAGATGGCGACGCTCAAGACAAATCTCGCATCCGTCTAAACTTCCTTGGTAAACAAGAAATCAATGACAACCTATACGGTGTTGGTTTCTGGGAAGGTGAATTTGAGACTGCTCAAAACGGTACTGTAGACGGCGACGACAAGAGCGATCTAGAAACTCGTCTTGCTTACGCTGGTCTTGGCGGTGCTTACGGTGAGTTCGCATACGGTAAAACTGAAGGTGCACTAGGCGTTATCACTGACTTCACAGATATCATGGCTTACCACGGTAACTCTGCAGCAGACAAACTAGCTGTATCAGACCGTACAGACAACATGATGGCTTACAAAGGCCAGTTTGAAAACCTAAGCGTAAAAGCAAGCTACCGCTTCGCTGATCGTATGGAAAACAAAAACACTGGTGAGTACTACGACAACAAACAAGACGGTTACTCTCTATCTGCAATCTACGCTCTAGCTGACACTGGTCTTGAGCTAGGTGCTGGTTACGCAGATCAAGACAAAGCTAACGAGTACATGCTAGCTGCATCTTACACAATGTCTGATCTTTACTTCGCTGGTGTATTCACTGACGGCGAGAAAATGGAAGATTCAAACAACAGTAACACAGTTGATTACACTGGTTACGAGCTAGCGGGTGCTTACACTCTAGGCCAAACAGTATTTACAACATCATACAACAATGCAGAAACTAACAACGAAACTTCTGCAAACAACTTCGCTGTTGATGCTTCTTACTACTTCAAGCCTAACTTCCGTGGTTACATTTCTTACAACTTCAACCTGATTGATGCAGGTGACAAGTTTGGTTCAACTGACACTAGCAAAACAGTTGCAACTAAGATCGATGCTGAAGACGAGCTAGCTCTAGGTCTACGTTACGACTTCTAATTCCGGTCTTTGACTAGAATATCGAATGCCCGCTTTAAGCGGGCATTTTTTATACTTCATTTTAAGCAGCGCGCCTTTCTCTCGTGTCTCATTCATGAAGACATTTGAAGCATTTCTTTAGTTACCTAGCATATTGAAAGGACTTGCGTATACTCAATCACATAACTCACCTTAGAAAGTATCATTATGCGTTTACGTTGGCCCTTGCTCATATTCTCTTCATTACTTTCTGCTTTTTCACAAGCGTACCCTCATCAAGAGGTGTTGCCTGAAGGCGCCCGCATCAGTTTAGTTGCGGAAAAACTCAGTGAAAATGCTGAGCTTGACGGTGTTCATCCTACCGAACAACTGTTCCCACCAGCGAGTACATTAAAAATCGTCACCGCATTAGCCGCAAAGCTAGAACTGGGTGATAACTTCCGGTTTCGAACCAAGCTGGAAACGTCGAACTCAGATACAGTGATTTACTTTGTCGGCGACCCAACACTCCAAACCAACGACTTAAAATCACTTCTCACTCTAGCTAAGAAAAATGGCTTAAAACGGATTAACGGTGACCTATGGCTCGATAACAGCGCATTCACTGGTTATAACCGTGCGGTGGGCTGGCCGTGGGATATCTTGGGAGTTTGCTACAGCGCTCCGGCATCGACCATCACACTCAATAACAACTGTGTACAAGCCTCTATCTATACACAAAAAGATGGTGGAACGCGGGTCTACGTACCAGAGCATCAACCTATTCGTGTCACAAGTACCGTAGAAACAGTTTCTAAAACCATTAAGAAAAGTCGTCATTGTGACTTAGGTTTAGTTGCAAATCCCGATAACAACTACAAGCTAACAGGGTGCTTGGTTGAAAGAGACAAACCATTGCCACTGAAATTTGCGGTTCAAGACCCTGAGCGTTACACCAGTCAAAGGTTGGCGGCTTTGCTCAAGGAGCTCAACATTGGGGTATCGGGAAAGATTAGGGTCGGTACGGCGCCAGAAAAGCAGCGAAAGCTCATCGCAATGCATCAATCAAAAGCCTTACCAGACATTCTCGAAGATATGCTCAAAAACTCTGACAACTTAATTGCCGACACATTAACCAAAACACTTGGCGCTAAATTTTTCGTTCAGCCAGGCAGTTTTACTAACGGGACAGAAGCGATCAAGCAGATCATTTTCGCCAACACTGGTATTGATATTCGTAATGCGCGCCTAGAAGACGGCTCAGGACTTTCGCGAAATAACCGGATCTCCGCGACCAAGATGGCTGAAATGCTGCGCTATATTTGGAAGCATGAAAACGAACTCAAATTGATTGCCATCATGCCGAAATCAGGTGAATCCGGCACATTAAAGTACCGACAAAGTATGCGAAAACTTCCAATTAAAGGACAGCTGATCGCGAAAAGTGGCTCTATCTACGGGACTTACAATATGGCTGGATATGGCTTGGATAAAAATGGTCAACCTAACACCATTTTTGTTCAGTTTGTTTCAGACTACTTCCCAGAAAAACGGGACGACAACACACCTGTCATCGCCCCGATTACACATTTTGAGCAGCTTTTTTACAATGACATTGTGAACTTTAGTCAGGCAATACCTAAGAAATAGTTCACCACGTTAAAGTAAATCCACATTCCTGAAATATCGACGATAGACGCAAGAACTGGACTCACCAATACGGCTGGGTCCAACTTGCAAGCTCGTGCAATAATTGGCAACAGCCCGCCCAATGTTGTAGAAATGGTGACTTGAATGAACAGCGCAACTGCTATTGCCAGTGCGATATCGGTCAGTTCAAAGCCTCCTGTTGATTGTCCTGCACTAAATAACATAATGCGTCCAATCATCACGATAGCAATCGCTAGCGCAATAAATAGAGCGACTCGGCTCTCTTTCCACAAAACTTCTAACCATTGGCGTTTTTTTAACTCTCCAGTAGCAAGAGCACGAATCACCAAAGTTGCTGCTTGTGTTCCTGTGTTACCACCAGCAGCTGCAATCACTGGCATGTACACTGCAAGTAAAACAAGCTGACTAAGGGTGTCCTCATACTGAGCGATGATCAAGCCTGACACTATCCCTAAAAGAGCCAGCGCAATGATCCATCCAATACGCTGTTTTACATGCCCTAAAACACTAGTTGATAAATAACCATCGGGTGTATCAACTTCAGACATATGCAGACCCAGTTGGTGAGCATAATGACGTGCGCGTTTGTCATGACCTGCTTGCTCAAGTTGAGCAATAAGACTATTCACATAGCCGACAGAGCAATGCTGTAAAATACCTACAGCCTCATCAATCGGCATAACCGTAAGCAAATGGACTTGTTGCTCTTGCTCGTACTGCAAGAATGCATTGCGAGCAGCACCAATTTCTACTTCAGAAAAGTTTGGTGTTGTTTCAATAAAAGTGTTGTTCATTACCGTCATGGCGAATCTCCCGATTGGCATTGGTAACGACCATCGACAAAGCATGAAAAGCCACTCTTGCACGCTAAAAGTCAGACAACAAATAAGATGCACAGAGAAAACCAATGCGAATGCACTGTCTATTCAGAATGTATGAAGGAAATAACGAGAAGAAAATTAGAAAAGATGCCTCACCACTTAGGTAAGGCGGAGATCGCCAATACCGAAGCGGGCTATTTCGCTCCCTTAATCTTACTCACCCAACGACTGGGAGGATGGTCGGTATTGTTCATGTAAATCTCCAATAGCGCTGCCATTATTGGCAGCGCTAGTATAGTAGCAAAGTTCATCAGGTATGGAAGTTTTACTTTGCCGTTTTTGCTAAATTTTCATACAAAAAAAGCGCCCTTCGGACGCTTTCATTTGCAGTCATTATGAATTACTGAATAGTAATACGAGCAAATTTACGTTTGCCTACTTGGAACACGTAAGTACCCGCTTCTGGAGCAAATTTGCTGTCCGCAATTTTTTCACCATCAATCTTCACAGCGCCCTGCTTAACCATGCGCATCGCATCTGACGATGATGGACATAAGCCTGCTTCTTTCAACAGATTACTCACTGGGCGACCTGCGTCAAAGTCAAACTCTGGCATTTCATCAGGAATTTGGTTCTTCGCAAAACGGTTTACGAATTCTTGCTCTGCTGCATCGGCATCGGCTTCACTGTGGAAACGAGCAATAATTTCTTTTGCTAGCAATACTTTGATGTCACGAGGGTTTTTGCCCGCTTCTACATCAGCTTTGAATTGAGCAATCTCTTCCAGAGGACGGAAAGAGAGCAGCTCGTAGTAGCTCCACATTAGGTCATCAGAAATAGACATGATTTTACCAAACATTTCGCTTGGCGCTTCGCTGATACCGATGTAGTTGTTTGCTGACTTAGACATCTTCTTCTCGCCATCAAGGCCCACTAGAAGCGGCATCATCAGTACAACCTGAGGTTTTTGACCGTGAGACTTTTGCAGTTCACGACCCATTAGAAGGTTGAACTTCTGGTCTGTACCACCTAATTCAACATCCGTTTCCATTGCTACTGAGTCCCAGCCTTGTAGAAGTGGGTACATGAACTCATGAATAGCAATTGGCTGACCACCCGCGTAACGCTTTTTAAAGTCGTCACGCTCTAGCATACGAGCAACGGTTTGGTTTGCCGCAAGGCGAATCATACCTTCTGCGCCCAGTTCAGACAGCCACTCAGAGTTAAACTGAATTTTAGTCTTTGCAGGATCGAGAATTTTGAACACTTGCTCTTTGTACGTTTCAGCGTTACGCAATACGTCTTCGCGACTTAGCGGTGGACGAGTTGTGTTTTTACCTGTTGGGTCACCAACCATTGCAGTGAAGTCACCGATTAGGAACGTCACTTCATGACCTAGTTCTTGGAACAAGCGAAGCTTATTGAAAATAACCGTATGGCCTAGGTGAATGTCAGGTGCTGTTGGATCAGCGCCCAATTTAATACGTAGAGGACGGTCTTCTTTTAGTTTTGCGATTAGCTCTTCTTCTGGAATCAGCTCTTCAACACCGCGCTTAATCTCGGCTAGTGCAGCTTCAATGCTCGCCATTCTTGTTCACTCCCACAGATTTGGCAAAAATATAATAGCTGAACATATTACTTGAATAGCGATGCATTTTGAAACACGTTAGACTAGGTAGTTGTCACTTTTTCCGTTTAATTTAGCAATCAAGTACCTCATGCATTCGATTTTTGTCCGACTTCCACTCTTGCACAAAGTATTGATCGGTTTTTTTAGTGCGCTGATTATCTTCGCGCTCTTCTTTTTACCTGATCCGCAAGACCTAGACCCGCAGCAGAGCCGATTAAAAGTTGGTCAACATTATCCTGTGCCAGTTTCCCTCGAACTCAGTGCACTAAATAGTTCATCGCCTGCGGTTCCCGCCGTGCTGCGCTGGGAGACATACAAGGTAAAAAATGGCGAGAGTGCTGCCATCTTATTTAGTCGCGTAGGGCTTTCTGCTCGTCTATTACATGAACTGGTGTCATCAGACAAAGAAGTGGAAAAACAGTTAACTCGGCTTCGACCTGGTGACCGATTGCAATTTGGTTTTGACGAAAATAACAACTTGGTGCAGCTAAGAAGAACACTAAGCGCGTTCGAGACTTTTCGTATCACATTAAAAGACGGCAAGTACGTTTCTGAAGTTGATAAAAAAGAAGTCGACTTCCAGTACAACTACGCTGAAGCCACCATCAAATCAAACTTTTGGAATGCAGGAATATCTTCTGGATTAAATGGTAACCAAATCATGGAACTGGCTGGCATATTTGGTTGGGACATCGACTTTGCTTTAGATATTCGTAAAAACGACAGCTTCCGAGTACTTTACCAAGAGGAAGTGGTAGAAGGTGAAGTAATCGGCCGTGGAAAAATCATTGCTGCGATCTTTAAAAACCAAGGCGATACCTTTACCGCAATATTGGATCAGAAAAGTGGCAAGTATTACGACGAAAATGGGCGTGCAATGAAAAAAGCATTCTTACGCGCGCCGTTGGACTTCCGTCGAGTTTCGTCTAATTTCAACCCACGCCGCTTACATCCAGTGACGGGACGCGTTCGTCCTCATAGAGGCACGGACTATGCGGCACCAGTGGGCACCCCGATTTGGGCGGCTGGTGATGGCGTTGTTCAAAAATCGTCTTACAACAAATTTAATGGTAACTACGTTTTCATTAAACATAGCAATACTTACATTACCAAGTACCTGCACTTAACCAAACGTACTGTACGAGCTGGTCAACGCGTTAAGCAAGGCCAAACCATTGGTACGCTTGGCGGAACTGGCCGTGTAACTGGCCCTCACCTGCACTATGAGTTCCTTGTGAATGGTGTCCATAAAAACCCGCGCACGGTGAATTTGCCACAATCTAAATCCCTGACAGGCAAAGCGAGACAAACTTTCATGGCAAACGCGAAAATTAGCATGGACAAGCTTGAACGCTACAGCAAACTGCTAGCAATGAAGTAAGCCAGGTATTGAAAAGGGCAGCGAAGCTGCCCTTTTTGTTTTGTCGATATCATCACGATAAAGCTTACTGTTCGGAGTGATGCTCTCTCCCGAGCATAAGCAAACACGGTGTCAGAACTAACGTTAGCAAAGTCGCAAACGCCAAACCACCCGCGACAGCGGTCGCAAGCTGAGACCACCATTGAGTGCTTGGTGCGCCAAACTCCACTTTCTGATTAACTAAGTCGATGTTCATTTCTAACACCATTGGCAATAAGCCTAATATGGTGGTCACCGTCGTAAGTAAAACGGGTCTTAAACGCTGCACACCGGTACGCAAAATAGCCTCAGATTTTTCTAAGCCACGTTTACGCATCTGATTATAAGTATCGATTAAAACAATATTATTGTTTACCACGATACCAGCCAACGCAATCACTCCAATTCCCGACATAATGATGCCAAATGGCTTTTGGAAAATAAGTAACCCAGCGAAGACACCAACGGTAGAAAACAGCACTGCACTAAGGATTAAGAAAGCTTGATAAAAGCTATTAAACTGCGTAATTAAAATCAAAGCCATGACACCAAGCGCGACAATAAAAGCATTTTGCAAGAATGCTGATGAGTTTTCCTGCTCTTCATTTTGACCCCGAATCTTATATTCAATGCCTTCCGGTAAGTCGAGCTGTTCCATTCCAGCGGCAATCTTAGGTAACTCAAGCGCCAAATTGTAACCTTCCACCATATCCGCTTTAATATTGATAACTCGATGACCGTCGACCCGACGAATAGTGTCTTGCTTATGATCTGGTTTGATTTGAGCAAAATTCGTAATCGGTACCAGACCAGCTGCCGTTTTCACTCTCAGTTGATCAAATCGACCTATGTCGCGCTTATCTTGCGGATAGCGCACCAAAATATCGACTTCTTCATCCGCATCATCGGGCAAATAATCGCCTATTTTCAAGCCGTTCGTAACAAACTGGACGGTATTCCCGACTAAAGTAGCATCCGCTGCAAAGCGAGAGGCGTCATCTCGCTGGATATCAATTTGCCAATCAATCCCTTCCTTATTAGTGGTATCACTCAAGTTGGTCAGTGCAGGATTACCATCAGCCCAATGTCGTACTTTTTTGGCTGCTTCATCTAACGCACTAACACTCAAATTTCGTGATGACACTTCAATCACGAGATCATGCTCGACAGGCGGTCCTGCGTCCGGGAATTTATACTCAAGTTCAACACCATAAAAGCGGTCTGTCGTCTCTTTTAGTTCCTCAATAATGGTTTTCACTTTGCGTCGATACTGCCAATCCACAGGCGTTATTTGAATCTGGCCAATCTCGTCCCCATTATCGCTCGATCCTGTGCGCGTGTAGACACTTTCAAACTCGTCATGACCGAGCATCACCTTCTCGATTTCGCGCATAACAACATCTTTTTCGTGAATAGACAGGTCACCATAAGAACGAACTTTAACGGTAAAAAAGGCAGGGTCCACCTCAGGGAAAAACTCTGCACCCAAGCCAGCTTTGTTGTAAGTGAAGCCGACACCTGCCGCTAGCAGTATCGCGCTGAGTAAGACTTTCCATGGATGACGAATCGCTACCGACAGAGTCTGGTAATAAAGCTTGGTAATGCCAGTCGCTTTTTCAAAATTGCCGTTATGCAGCTCCACCATTTCTCGCTGAGCTTTCTGATTGACTACTTGAGGCTTGCCAATGATCCCACCGATGACAGGAACGAACAATAAAGCCATCATCAGCGAAGCGGCCAAGGTAGCAATTAAAGTAAGTGGTAAGTACTTCATGAACTCACCAGTGATGTCTGGCCAGAAAAGTAACGGAGCAAACGCAGCCAATGTGGTTGCTGTGGATGCGGTAATAGGCCAGGCCATTCGCTTTGCTGCATCTCGATAGGCTTCTTTACGTGGCGTTCCTTCTTGCATGCGCCGATCTGCAAACTCTGTCACCACAATGGCACCATCCACCAACATGCCTACCGCCATAATTAAAGCAAACAGTACGACGATATTGACCGTCAGCCCAAATACCGATAACACCAACAACCCAGTCAAGAACGATCCTGGAATAGAAATCCCCACGAGAAGCGCGGTCCTAACCCCCAATATGGCAATAATGACGATAACTACGAGGATAATTGCGGATAAGATATTGTTTTGTAGATCACTGAGCATCAATTTGACATCGTCGGATTGATCCCAAGTATATTTAACTTGCAAATTGTCGGGCCACTCGGCGCGCTTCTGTCCCAGAGCCAGTACTTCTTTTACCAGCTCAACCGTTTCAATGATGTTTTCCCCTGCCCGTTTTTTTACGTCCAAAACGATGGCAGATTCGCCATCTAAACGAGCAAAACTTTCAGGATCGCGAAATGCACGTCGTACTGTCGCCACATCGCCAAAAGTGATCACCTCTTTGCCATTCACCTTGATCGGTAGTTCAAGCACATCTTTCAGTGAATCAAAAACCGATGGGACTTTTACCGAAAAGCGTCCATACCCAGTATCGACAAACCCCGCAGCCACAACTCGGTTATTCAAGGCAATTAAATTATAGATGTCCGCTTGATCGAGACCGTAGCTTTCCATCAATAGCGGATCGACAACTATCTCCACGATGTCTTCGCGATCTCCTGCGATTTCAACCTCAAGAACCTGACGGAAACTTTCCAAACGATCACGTAACGTTCTGGCAATCTGAACAATGGTTCGCTCTGGTACGGTGCCATAGAGCACAACGGTCAAAACAGGCTCTTCAGATGCAAACGTGACTTCGTTTACCGTCGGCTCATCACTGTCCTCTGGTAACTTTGGCTTCGCAAGATCAACCGCATCACGCACATCTGCCATCGCTTTATCAAGATCCACTCCGACACTAAATTCCAGCGTCACCGAAGCATGACCTTCTGATGCCACAGAGGTCATCTCTTTTACGCCTTCAATTGAACGCAGCTCTTGCTCTATTGGACGAACCAATAAACGCTCGGCATCGACAGGAGAAATGCCTTGATGCCCAACAGAAACGTAGATAATAGGAATGGTAATATCAGGGCTCGATTCCTTGGGGATTGTGACGTAAGTAATGACACCTGCAATTAATATCATCACCAACAATGTCAGCATAGTGCGAGCGCGAGATAACGCAGCATCAATCAGAGTGTACATAGGTGCTCCTTACTACTCATTAGCCGCTTCAATAACTACGTCATCAACTTTATTGGCCAGTACTTGATCACCATCTCGCACAAAACCTTGTCCCAGCACGATAATGTCTACACGCTCTCCTAACCCAGAGAGCCACACACCATCATCCTCGGCCTTAACGAGTTGAATTGGAACAAACTCAACATGCTCATTACGCAGTGTCTTGACACCTAAGTTACCTTCTTCATCGAGTGCTAACATGGCAGCCGTAATCTTTACTGCCAACACTTCACTCAAAGGTAGCTGTACTTCTGCGCTCATACCAGCAGGAATTCTTGCGTCTTGATTATCAATTTCGATTTCAATTGGAAATGTATTAGTAGAAGCAGAAGAAACACGTCCAATGTAGCGCACACGACCTTGATGATGCTGTTGGTTAATGGTTCTTACGTCGGCTTCTAGGCCTTCCTTAAGGTATTGTATATGCCGTTCACTGACATCGGCTTCAATCACTAAAGTATCCAAATCAATGACCGTCGCAATAGGATCGCCAATCCCGACAAAATCACCTAACTCAACAAAGTGGTGATCTACGATGCCATCAAATGGCGCTTTAACCTCAGTATTTCTTAAAGCCGTTTGCACGTTACTCAAATTCGCACGTGCATCTACCAACGCTGCTTGCGCTGTCGCAAACGCAACCTCACCTTGCAGTCCTCGACTTTTTAGCGATTTAGCTGCATTAAACTCTTTTTCTTTAACCAACAGCATCGCCTGGGCCCGTTTAAGTTGAATGCCAAGGTCGCGCTTATCGATGTTTGCGATCACTTGTCCCTGTTTGACCGCTTGGCCTTTCTTTATGTTAAGACTGACTATTTTACCGGCAACTTCGGCGCCAAGACGCGCTTGACGATTGGGCGCTGTTCGTCCATACAATTCAATGGTTTTACTGGTAGGTTCGGCAAGAAAAGTATCAAACATCACCTTTGCAAGTGGTGTCGTGTTCGTGGATGTTGAAGAGTTAGGATGATCATCTTGTGCTTTGAGTTGGCCGATGGTTAGCCACGCAACAAGAAGTAAGACGAGGATAAGAGATACTAGCCAAGGGCGCTCGACAATTCGGCGTCCAAAAGAAAGTCCAGACATATAAAGTCCTTTTTATTATTTCTCTGCATATCTGCGAGCGTGTGCTTTACGTGACATCCTTCTACATAAAGCACAGGCAGCCATTAGCTGCCTGTTAGGTGTTAATTACACACTGAACGATGCACCACAACCACATGTTGTCGTTGCATTTGGATTATTTACGAAGAAGCGCGCTCCTTCCAACCCTTCTGTGTAGTCAACAATACCGCCAACGAGATATTGCAGACTCATAGGGTCTACAACCAGTGTTACACCACTGTTTACGATTGTCGTATCGCCTTCGTTTACATTTTCATCAAAAGTAAAGCCGTATTGGAAGCCGCTGCAGCCGCCGCCAGTAATGTATACGCGCAGTTTCAATGCTGGGTTTTCTTCTTCAGCAATCAATGCTTTAACGCGAGATGCTGCTGCGTCAGAAAAAGATAATGGTACGTTTACTTCGCTCACGAAGACCTCTCTCACTCGTGTAATGCGTCAAGCCTGAAGCAAGACGTCAAATTTGTGCTAATTGAGACGATTATCCAATACCTGACAAACTCGTTCAAGTATTCGCCGCCGATTCTTTATAACAGATGCGGATATATAAGATTACACTGCGAAACAACACATAAATTAAGCAAAACGTTTCTAACTTTATTATAGCTAGGTACAATGCGCTCCACTTGGTCCGAGCAATCAAAAGAGGATAACCCCATGACCAAATCATCAGAGCTGTATCAAAAAGCTCAGCAAACCATCCCTGGCGGTGTCAATTCACCAGTTCGTGCATTCAACGGCGTTGGCGGTTCTCCGCTATTTATCGAACGAGCAGACGGTCCACTGATTTTTGATGCCGATGGTAAAGCGTATATTGATTACGTTGGCTCTTGGGGTCCAATGATTCTTGGCCACAACCACGCAGTTATCCGCGAAGCAGTAATTGATGCAGCGCAACGCGGTCTTAGCTTCGGTGCGCCAACAGAACTTGAAATCGCGATGGCAGAATTAGTTTCTGAGCTTGTTCCATCAATGGAGCAAATCCGCATGGTAAGTTCTGGTACTGAAGCTACGATGAGCGCGATTCGCCTTGCACGTGGCTTCACCGGTCGCGACAAGATCATGAAATTTGAAGGTTGTTACCACGGCCATGCTGACAGCTTGCTAGTAAAAGCAGGTTCTGGTGCACTAACTCTAGGCCAACCAAGCTCTCCTGGCGTTCCTGCAGATTTTGCTAAGCACACGCTAACAGCAACATTCAACGACCTAGATTCTGTACGCGAGCTATTTGCTGCTAACAAAGGCGAAATTGCTTGTATCATCGTTGAGCCAGTAGCAGGCAACATGAACTGTATTCCACCAGTGGAAGGCTTCCACGAAGGGCTACGTGACATCTGTGATCAAGAAGGCGCGCTACTAATTTTTGATGAAGTAATGACAGGCTTCCGTGTTGCTCTAGGCGGCGCGCAAGCACACTACAACATCAAACCCGACCTAACGACACTGGGTAAAGTGATTGGTGGCGGTATGCCAGTAGGTGCTTTCGGTGGCCGTAAAGAAGTGATGCAATACGTTGCACCTACAGGCCCAGTTTACCAAGCTGGTACCCTTTCCGGTAACCCTGTCGCAATGGCAGCAGGCTACGCATGTTTGAACCTTCTAAAAGAAGAAGGCAACGAAAAGCGCCTAGCTTCTAAAACGAAACAACTTGCTGAAGGTTTTAAGTCTCTAGCAGAAAAACACGGTATTCCGCTAGTTGTTAACCAAGTGGGCGGTATGTTCGGCTTCTTCTTCACTGACCAAGAAAAAGTAACTTGCTACGAAGACGTAACGAAGTGCGATATAGAACGCTTCAAGCGTTTCTTCCACTTAATGCTAAAACACGGTGTCTACCTTGCGCCATCTGCGTTTGAAGCGAGCTTTACTTCACTCGCTCATGGTTCAAAAGAGATTGATGCCACACTAGAAGCGGCTGACCGCTGTTTTGCTGTTCTTGCAGAAGAAGCGAAGTAATCGCTAAAAACGGCGATAACGCATTTAGAAAAGGACCGTAACGGTCCTTTTTTATTGCCAATTCAAAATAACCAATATCGCTAATACCCCAACGACAATGCCAAACCACGGTATTCGCTTAGCTTTTTTCTCAGTTTGACACTTTTTATCACCGTTGCAACAACCCATAGCTCATCTCTTGATTGATAACCGACTGATTTGTAGTCATTATAGCAAGGTACATCGCCCTGCTCTAATTCGGCATTGTCATAAGCTTGAAAGAGTTAAGAGTGCAAAGTAATAAAGGTTACACGCCATCATTGAAGGCATAAACCGTAAACGTCACCTGTAAGTTGGACTAATACCATGCCAAATAATGTAAAAATAACGTCGAGTCACCGAGTACTAATGGTTGCTTTACTCGCCGCTGCTTTTGCTTGCTACTTATTGGTTGAGCCATATATCAATTCAATTGTGATGGCTTTTATCATTTCTTTGCTCATGTTTCCGATACACGAATGGTTTGAGCAGAAAATTCCCAAGCACCCCAATATGGCGGCACTGCTGTCATGTGTCGTCTTGACGTTTATTATTGTTATCCCGCTTTTATTTGTGTTTGCCGCCATTGTTCAGCAAGGCTCTGTTTTCTCACAAAATACATATAATTGGGTTACCAATGGTGGTATCCAAGATATATTCCAACATCCTTTCGTTATCAAAGGCTTAGCGATTGTTAATGAGTACTTACCTTTTGATAAAATCGAGCCCAAAGCCATCGCTGAGAAAATTGGGCAATTTGCCACATCGTTTGGCTCTAACTTAGTCGCTATCAGCGCAAAGATTTTAGGAGACGCAACCAACTTCCTAATGAACTTCTTCCTGATGCTGTTTGTGCTGTTTTTTCTGCTTCGTGACCACGACAAAATTATCTCTGCGATTCGTCATATCCTGCCACTCTCACGTAGCCAAGAAGACCGCATATTGACAGAGATAGAGCAAGTTTCTAAATCAGCCGTAATGGGCTCATTCATGACAGCGATTGCTCAAGGTTTGGCTGGCGGTATCGGTATGTGGCTCGCCGGTTTCCCTGGGTTATTTTGGGGAACAATGATGGGCTTTGCATCATTCATTCCAGTGGTAGGAACCGCGCTAATCTGGATTCCTGCAGCAGCGTACTTGTTCTTAACAGGCGATATGACTTGGGCTATCTTCTTGACGGTGTGGAGTGTAGTTATCGTTGGCTCTATAGATAACCTATTACGTCCGTTGCTAATGCAAGGCAGCGCCGGCATGAATACCCTTATGATTTTCTTCTCATTACTGGGTGGTCTGCATCTGTTTGGTTTGATTGGTCTTATCTACGGCCCACTTATTTTTGCCGTGACCATGGTACTGTTTAATATCTACGAGGAAGAATTCAAAGACTTCCTTAACCAACAAGACAACAGCTAGTCACCGCTTAATCACTTCAAGCTTGGGGCAGATTGTGCGAAAATCTGCCCCAAATTATTTCTGATGAACCAAATTTATGTCTGCTTATATCGCTCCTAGCCAAATAGCTCAGCGCCAACTTGAATACTTCAACGGAAAACACGTTTTAGTCGCTGGTGAAGTTGAAGACCTATTTCCTCTTGAGTTAGTGGCTCATTGTGAGTCTGTTGAAGTGTTTACTTCCAACTATAGCTACTACCGCCAAATTCAAACCTCTGACAAAGTGAAAAGTCATTTTGGCTCTGTGTTTGATGCCGAAACAAAAGCAGACATGGTCCTTTTATACTGGCCAAAAGCAAAAGCCGAAGCAGAATACTTGCTGGCGATGTTGATGGCGAAACTGGGCATTAACACCGAAATCGTCATCGTTGGTGAAAACCGCTCCGGCATCAAGAGCATCGAGAAGATGTTCCAAGAATACGGCCCTGTGAACAAGTACGACTCTGCTCGTCGCTGCTCATTTTACTGGGGTAATTGCCTCAATGAACCAAAACCTTTCAACCAAGCAGATTGGTTTAAGTCTTACACTGTTACACTCGGTGAGCAGTCGCTAGCGGTTAAGAGCCTACCTGGCGTATTCAGCCATGGCGAGTTCGACTTAGGTAGCCGATTGCTGCTTGAAACCTTACCTAAGCTGTCGGGCAAAGTGCTCGACTTTGGTTGTGGTGCAGGTGTGCTCGGTGCGTTTATGGCGAAAGCGAATCCAGAGATCGCGATTGAGATGTGTGACATTAATGCTTATGCGATCACTTCTAGCCAAGCCACATTAGAAGCGAATGGTTTATCCGGACGCGTATTTGCATCAGATATATACTCGGATACCGCAAAAGACTACCGCTTTATCGTCAGCAACCCGCCATTCCACAGTGGTTTAGACACAAATTACAACGCAGCGGAAACCTTGTTGGGCCAGGCACCACAATATCTAACCAAAGACGGTGAAATGGTGATTGTCGCGAATAGCTTCTTAAAATACCCACCAATTATCGAGCGGGCGTTTAATAATTGCGAGACGCTAAATAAGACCAATAAATTTTCTATCTACTACGCGAAAAAATCATAACTTCCCCCCGCGCAGGCACAAACCTGCGCGATTTTTTCTCATAAATTCAACACTCATAAGAAAAACTGCGTCACCCTGCACGCTTTACAACTAACTTTCTTGTCAAAGAAAAAAAACTCGTTAATTTTGTTAATTCTATCTAGTTGAACATCTTATCCGTTTTTAACGAGAACCTCGGCAGCGAAGTATGTTTTAGAACTGCCCATTATGAGTTGTAATCTTATCCATGTTTAAATTCTACAAAAAACAGAAATTTAAGCGCCTTCAGAGTACACTGATGACCGCATTTCTGGTGCTCAGTATCACACCTCTTACCATTACTGCGATCTTTTTCTTGCAGTCCCACAGTAAAGATCTGCAAGAACAAAGCACCTCGCACTTACTGTCTGTTCGAGATACAAAACAGCAGCAAATCATCGACTACTTTGAGGCACGAGAAACCGAAGTCATGGGCTTTGTGCGCTCAGAGTTGGCTTACGCCAGTGGTGGCCGATTCTACGGTCTCGTCAATGCTTTTAGTCGTTTAGGCAATGATATTGAAGAGTCTCGTAAAAACGCCCAACAGCGCTACATCGAGGGCAGCGGAGACCAAATCAAAACCTCAACGTTACCCGAGTCATCCAACTATGTAGGAAGTGAACGTTACCGGCTTTTGCATAAACGCTATCATTGGGCCTACTTGGAGCTCCTCAAGCGCTCTGATTTTAATGACATTTTGCTGGTCGACATCAATGGTAACGTCACCTACTCGATCAACAAAGACGATAACTACGGAACGAACTTGTTATCAGGCCCCTACAAAGACTCGGCACTTGGCAAAACTTTCAAGCGTCTCGCCGATGATGTGACTGAACGTCGAAAAGTAAACGAAGACTACACTCCTGTGATTGTGTCTGACTTCGAGCTGGAAGGGGGTAAATCAGTCGCTTGGCTAGGTGCACCAATTGTTCAGCAAGGTTATCTACACAGCTATGCCATGTTCCGCTTGCCAAATAATGGCATCACTAAGTTAGCCGCAGACGCTAATCGAGAGTCATCCATTAACACCCTGCTGGTTGGAAATGATCACCAACCTCGCACAATTAACACGAAACAAGACGACATTAAGAACAGTTTAGAAGTGATCGATAAAGCACTCTCTGGTGCGTTTGGTGTCGGCACTTACACGAACGGCTTAGGTGAAGAAATCATCGCGGCTTATGCACCGATTGAAACTCGTGGTGTGATTTGGGCGCTCGTCGTACAGTTACCAGAAAACGAAGCTTTCGCTCGTATCCATCAACTCGAAAAACTATTCGTTATCGCTATGTTGATCGCCATTATCCTTGTGGTGATCGCTTCTCACTATTTATCAAACTTTATCACTTCTCCGTTGCTGAAATTGACTTGGGTTGCCGAAAAGGTCTCTGCAGGGGATCTTGATGACACGTCTTTTAATACGGTTCGTAAAGATGAAATTGGTCGGCTTGCGTTAAGCTTTGAACGAATGCAACGCTCTATTCGAGAGAAGATTCAAACCATTAAGAAGCAAAATGAAGAACTAGAAAGCAACATACAGATCATTCAAAAACAGAATGAAGAACTGCAATTGGCCGATAAATTAAAAGATGAATTCTTAGCCACGACTTCTCATGAACTTCGTACACCGTTACACGGCATGGTCGGGATTGCTGAAACCTTAGCGTCCGGCGCCAATGGTACGATCCCCGCTAGCCAGAAATATCAGCTTGATATCATCATTAAAAGTGGTCAGCGTCTCGCTAATCTAGTCGATGACTTGTTGGATTATCATAAAATGCGTTATGGAAGCATGGATATCCAGAAATCAGCAGTGAGTTTGGGCAGTGCAACACGATTGGTTTTAGAGCTTTCTAGCCATTTACTCGGAAGTAAAACCATCCGCATCATCAACCAAGTCCCAGCGGATTTAAAAGCAGTATCAGCTGACCCGCAACGCCTTGAACAAGTGCTATATAACCTGATTGGCAATGCGATTAAATACACCTCAGAAGGTAAAATTGTTATCTCCGCTAATGTGGTAGATGATCATGTACGCGTACAAGTCGTGGATACTGGACAAGGAATTCCCGCAGAACAACTTGAGCATATTTTTGAACCACTTATCCAAGCAGGGCAAGACGCGAGCCGTTATCGTCAAGGTGCAGGGCTTGGGCTCTCCATTAGCCGGCAATTGATCGAATTAATGGGAGGCTCGTTATACGTCAGTAGCCAACCAATGGTCGGAACTACCTTCAGTTTCACTTTACCGCTCGCCAGTGAAGAAGAAATCCAAGCAACCCAGACTCTAGCTGCGCACGGGCACTTCCAAATTCCTGAAGTTAATGTAGAGAACAGCGAAGACTTATCACTTCCAGAGAACCCAGACGGCCCGTTACTGTATGTTGCTGACGATGAACCAGTAAACTTACGCGTGCTTGAAAGCTTTTTACGTTTAGAGGGCTATCGTGTGCGTACCGTCTCCGATGGGCCAGAAACGTTAGCGCTCGTCGAGCAAGAGAAGCCGGAACTTCTGTTATTGGATATCATGATGCCAGGCATGAGCGGCTACCAAGTTTGTAGTGAACTACGTGAAACCTATGATCATGCCGAGTTGCCAATCATTATGCTCACCGCACTCAGTCAAACAGAAGATCGTGTAAGAGGTTTTGAAGCAGGAGCCAACGACTATTTATCGAAACCATTTAATAAACAAGAGTTGGCGGCACGTATCCAAGCGCATTTAACGGCAAGTAAAGCAGAAATGCGCCATATGGAAAACAAAGTGCTAGAGTCTGAACTTAGACAGCGAGCAGTCGTTGAAGCAAGCTTACTTGAGACTCAAGGTCGTTTGTTGGAACAGCTAGAATCGGCTCCTGAAGCTATCATCTGTCTACGTGAAGACAAGCGTATTCGCTTTGCTAACGAAGCTGCTTGTAAGCTATTCAAGCGCAGCTTAGAACAGCTAAAGCGCTCATCTGCTGATGAGCTGATTGCCCCTAAATATCTAACCGTCAAACAACCTCATTACTGTGGCAAGATTGATATCTATATTGAAGATATTCGTCAGAACATCGAAGCAGACATTCTTAAGCTCCCTGAAGGTTCAGGGTTAGATATCATGTACATCTTTAATGTCGGCGGTGGAGCCAGTGCCGCTCGCATACATAATCTAGAAACCGCCGTAGAAGTGCTTTCAAGTTATGCATTTGATGGTGACAAAGACCAATTGCAAAAGCTAAAAGAGCTTGGCGGAGAATTTACGCGCCTTGCAGACAAAGCACTCGGTAATAAAAAGGACAAGCAAGAACTTATGCGGGAAGTTCTAGTCGACGCAATGACACATGCTTTAGAGTATTGGGAATCTGTAACGGGTGAAAGTAAATTCGCATTTGCAGAGCAAAGTGGCTTGTGGCGCGTTTATCTAGACCGAAGTACTTTACAAACACGCACCTTAGATAAATACATGCGTATAGAAACATTACCCAAAACACCACGTTGGAGAACGGTGCTAAGCTCGATAGAGTTCATTCTCGAACACTGCAAAGAACAGAGCCCCGAGAGAGCATACATAGAAGCACAACGAGATAAACTACAGCGACTATTGACCAGCTAATATTTATCAAAAAAACTAGCCCAGCGTGCATGCTGGGCTTTTTTGTTATTCGAGTATTCCCTTCCTTGAGATAAAAGAGACCGCCTCTTCCTACCCCATTAACATATTTCCAATAACGAACATTCGGTTAGACAACGCTATCTATTGTTGGTCTTCAAAACGTACGACCTTATCCATTTAACTTGTCTTAACTAGGTAAGTTCGAGCAACCGAAAAAACTTCATTCATACAATAAAAAAAGGACAACAAACGGAAGAAAACTGTCGATAAAAAAGGCCATTTTTCAGATAACAAGCGGATTTTGACGAACTATTGATAGAGATTGCGAACTTAATCACAACAGAACGGCAGATTAATTTTTAGCTGATTAATTAACACCATTTCTGCATGTGAGCGAGATCTCCGAACCTAGAAAACAAGCAGGAAACGTATATTTAAAAAGGACCAGCAGGTTAGTAATCACCAACACTTATTATTAACAAGGATATAAACTGCGACGCATATCAACGTTTATTTTTTGGCCCAATGCTGGTTAAAATTAGCCAAAATAACGTTTATAACGGAGAGCTCAGAGATTTTAACGTTTTTAACGGGAATCAAGTTTGATTATTTTATGGATAAGGTGTTTTCTTACTCCTGCCTAAGGCCTACAGGCCACTCTTGGCGAAACTCAATGTTGTAATGAGTAAGGCATGTACAAGAGGTAGGTCTTAGAGAGTGTTTATCAATTGATGACATTCAATTCCATTTAGTGAAATGAAAGCAAATAGTAAGGAACAGCTATGCTTGCCAATATTAAAAAAACAGCACTAGCAACAGCAATTATTGCAACGGCTACTACAGGTTTTGCATCGGTAGCTACTGCGGCTGAACGCAGTGAACTGACTATCCACCCTAAAGAGTTTACAACTTTCGTTCGTAACTTTAACCCTTTCTTGGGTGCAACTAACCTGCACACAACAACCGACTTTATTTACGAGCCGCTCGTTGTTTTTAACGAAATGCACGGTAACACGCCTGTATTTCGTCTAGCAGAAAACTTTACCATGGCTGATGACCTGATGAGCGTAACCTTCGATATCCGTAAGGGCGTAAAATGGTCTGATGGCAAAGCGTTTACCGCTGATGATGTTGTTTATTCTTTCAACCTAGTTAAAGAGAAGCCAGAGCTAGACCAATCTGGTATCAACTCTTGGGTGACTGGCGTAGAAAAAGTTAACGACTACCAAGTTAAATTCCGTCTAAGCGAAGCAAACTCAAACGTTCCTTACGAAATTGCGAAAGTACCAGTCGTACCTAAGCACGTATGGAGCAAAGTAAAAGATCCAGCAACATTCACAAACGAAAATCCAGTAGGCAGTGGTCCATTTACTGAAATCGACACTTTCACACCGCAGCTATATATCCAGTGTGAGAACCCGAATTATTGGGATGCTGACAACCTAGATGTAGATTGTCTGCGTGTGCCACAAATCGCGAACAACGACCAATTCTTGGGCAAAATCGTTAACGGCGAAATGGACTGGACGTCTTCATTCGTACCAGACATCGACCGTACGTACGCTGCAGCAAGTCCGAATCACCACTACTGGTACCCACCAGCGGGTACTCAAGCATTTGTAGTGAACTTCAAAAACCCAGACGCTGCGAAAAACGAAGCACTAACTAACGTTGACTTCCGTCGTGCGTTCTCTATGGCGCTAGACCGTCAAACTATCATTGATATCGCTTTCTACGGCGGCGGTACAGTGAACGACTTCGCATCTGGCCTTGGCTACGCATTCGAAGCTTGGTCTGATGAAGAGACGCACAACAAGTACAAGGGCTACAACACATACAACGCGGAAGGTGCGAAAAAGCTTCTAGCTAAAGCTGGCTTCAAAGATGTAAACAAAGATGGCTTTGTGGATACACCATCTGGCAAGTCTTTCGAGCTCCTAATTCAATCACCAAACGGTTGGACTGACTTCAACAACACAGTACAACTAGCCGTTGAGCAACTAGCAGAAGTGGGCATTAAAGCTCGTGCTCGTACACCAGACTTCTCGGTATACAACCAAGCAATGCTAGAAGGTACTTACGACGTTGCTTACACCAACTACTTCCACGGTGCAGATCCACACTTGTACTGGGATAGTGGCTACAACTCGAAGCTACAAGCTGGTGACGGCATGCCTCGCTTTGCAATGCACTTCTACAAGAACGATAAGCTAGACGGTCTTCTTAACAGCTTCTACAAGACAGCAGATAAGCAAGAACAACTAGAGATCGCTCATGGCATTCAGAAGATCATTGCTCAGGACCAAGTAACTATTCCTGTGCTATCTGGCGCGTACATGTACCAATACAACACAACTCGCTTCACTGGTTGGTGGAACGAAGAAAACCCTAAGGGCCGTCCAAACATTTGGGCAGGTATCCCAGAGCGTCTACTTCACGTACTGGACCTAAAACCAGTTAAATAAGTAGAAGTTCATTTCAAGCGGCATACATCCCGTGTGCCGCCTATAAAAATCCCTTGTTAACGAAACCAATATGTGGCGCTCGTCGTCAGGGGATTTTTCGCTCTAAATTTCGCTAGGAGCGACCTGAAACCAGAAACAGGGAAAAAATCTGGGTGAGTAAGGTGTGAGTTATGGGTTATTTTTTAAGACGTTTGTCGTTCTATCTTGTCGCGCTCTTAGTTGCAGCGACGTTAAACTTTATTATTCCGCGAGCAATGCCTGGTGACCCAGTTACCATGATGTTTGCTAATGCTTCAGTACAGGTGACTCCAGAACGAATCGCAGCAATGAAAGAACTGCTCGGTTTCGTTGATGGGCCAATTTACATTCAGTACTTCTCGTACATTAAAAACATTCTAAGTTGGGAATTGGGCACCTCAATCCAGTTCTACCCACTTTCAGTTAATTCTTTACTAGGTAGTGCATTTGGCTGGTCACTATTTCTAGCTGGTACTGCGGTTGTACTTTCTTTCTCCATCGCTTCTGTCCTTGGTATTTTTGCCGCCTGGAAGCGCGGTAGTAAGTACGATGCATTCGTAACGCCTGGCACATTGATCATTCAAGCTATTCCACAAATGGTTATCGCAATGTTAGCGCTGTTTACCTTTGCGATTGGCCTGAAATGGTTCCCATCTGGCTATGCTTACACGCCAGGTACTATTCCTGATTGGACAAGCTGGGAGTTCATCAAGAACGTGGGTTACCACGCTGTACTACCTCTATTCTGTGCAACCATCGTTCAAATTGGTGGCTTCCTAGTTAACATGCGTAACAACATGATCAACCTTCTCGCCGAAGACTATATCACGATGGCTAAAGGTAAAGGGCTGAGTGAAAACCGCGTCGTCTTTAATTACGCCGCACGTAACGCACTACTTCCAAGTGTTACCGCACTGTCTATGTCTTTGGGTATGGCCATTGGTGGTCAATTGATCATCGAGATGATTTTCAACTACCCAGGTTTAGGCACCGTGCTACTTAACGCAATTCACGCTCGTGACTACCAAGTACTTCAAGGTCAGTTAATTATCATGACGATGTTCATGCTGTGCTTCAACTTAATGGCTGACATGCTGTACATGATTCTAGACCCTCGCCTACGTACGGGAGGCAAATAATCATGAAAGAACTATTCAAACTTATTTTAGGTAACGCATTCGCTCGAATCGGTCTTGGTATTGTTACCGTATTCGTATTCGTTGCGATCGCCGCTCCTTTACTTACAAAGCATGCGCCAGACAAGCGAACCGGTAACCCACACGAATACCCAAGCTTTGTTGTAAAACAGGCACAAAACAATCCTGATGGTTGGGTCGCTAAAAACCTAGCAGACGATCGTCGTACGATGATTATGTCTAAAAAGGCCGACCACGTATTAGGTACTAGCCGAATGGGTCGCGATATCTGGTCGCAAGTGGCTTACGGTGCACGAGTATCACTGGGTGTAGGCTTTGGCGCTGGCATCATAGTGTGCTTCTTAGCAACAGTCATTGGTATATCGGCAGGTTACTTCGGCGGCAAAGTGGATGACGTATTGAGTGCCGCGATGAACATCATGTTAGTAATTCCGCAGTATCCATTGCTATTCGTGTTGGCGGCCTTTATCGGTGAAGCAGGCCCACTCACCATTGCCTTGATTATCGCTGGTACTTCTTGGGCATGGGGTGCACGTGTTGTCCGCTCTCAAACTATGGCACTACGCGAGAAAGAGTTCGTTAAAGCTGCCGAAGTATTGGGAGAGTCTTCATTCCGTATCATCTTCGTTGAGATTTTACCAAACCTTATCCCGATTGTCGGTGCGAGCTTCATTGGCTCAGTAATGCTGGCGATCAACACTGAAGCGGTCATTTCGTTCCTAGGTTTGGGTGATGCCAACACGATCAGTTGGGGCATCATGCTTTACAACGTGCAAACCTCATCAGCCATGCTGATTGGCGCATGGTGGGAAGTACTAGCACCTTGTATTGCCCTAACACTACTGGTTACTGGTCTTGCTCTGTTGAACTTTGCCGTTGACGAAATTGCGAACCCTCAACTTCGTTCTCACAAAGGCATGAAACGCTGGAAAAAACTAGCAGCAAAAGACAAGAAAGAGCGTGAGCCTGAACTGGCACCACAAAATGCACTATGGAGCGGAGATAAATAATCATGACTGCACCACTAATTTCCATCCGTAACCTATGCGTAGACTACATCACAGACGCGGGCGATGTCCGCGCCTGTAACAACGTGAGCTTCGACATTGCACCAGGTGAAGTATTCGGTCTGGCTGGTGAATCTGGCTGTGGCAAATCCACTGTTGCCTTCTCACTAATGCGCCTTCATAAGCCGCCAGCGTTTATCACAGGTGGTGAGGTTATCTTCAACGGTGAAGATATCCTTCAGTACAGCGATGATCGCATGCAAGCGTTTCGCTGGAGTGAAATGTCGATGGTATTCCAGAGTGCGATGAACGCTTTGAACCCTGTTCTAACCATGGAAGAGCAGTTCTGTGACGTCATCATGCGTCATACCAATATGACTCGCGCTCAAGCAAAAACACGCGCTGAAGGTCTGCTGGAAATCGTTGATATCCACCCTAGCCGATTGAGTGATTACCCGCACCAGTTCTCTGGTGGTATGCGTCAACGTCTAGTAATCGCAATCGCTTTGGCTCTGAACCCAAAAATGATCATCATGGACGAACCGACTACCGCATTGGATGTAGTGGTTCAACGTGAAATTCTACAAAAAATTTACGCGCTTAAAGAAGAGTTTGGTTTCTCAATTCTGTTCATCACACATGACTTGTCATTGATGGTCGAGTTCTCGGATCGTATCGGCATCATGTACTCAGGTGAGTTGATTGAAGTCGCGCCTTCTAAGCAAATACTGGAAAGTCCTTACCACCCTTACACCAAAGGTTTGGGTAGCTCTTTCCCTCCACTAACTGGACCAAAGACCAAATTGACTGGTATTCCAGGTAACCCTTTGAACTTGCTAGAAGTACCACAGGGCTGCCGCTTCCAAGCTCGTTGCGACCGCGTACATGAAGCATGTACACGTGTACCAACCCAATTACGTCCAATTGAACCAGGTCGCCTCTCAAATTGCCATTTGTACGGCGACACCATTGCTCAAGCTAAGGTTTAACAACAAAAAAACGCTAGCTAAGAACAAAAATTACACTGGAGAGAATTATGAGCAAACAATTCGGCGAACTGCTGATTGAGGGTAAAAATGTCGTTAAGGACTTCCCTTTAAACAGTAACTCAATCAAACAATCTAAGATGCGCGCAATCAACGACGTCTCTTTCAAAATGTACAAGAGCCGCGGCTTGTCAGTGGTAGGTGAATCTGGTTCAGGTAAGTCTACTACTGCAAAAATGATTGCAAAAATGTACGCACCAACCGATGGCATCATTGAATACAAAGGTCGTGATATCCAAGATATCACCTCTCGTCACGATTTAATGACCTACCGTGAAGGTGTACAAATGGTGTGGCAAGACCCGTTTGGCTCGCTAAACCCAACGCACAATATCTTCCACCATATTGCGCGCCCGCTGCTGATTCATAAGAAAGTAGCACCGGGCAACAAGAAAGAACTGGAAGAGCGTGTGTACGACCTACTTGAACAAGTTGGTCTTATTCCACCAAAAGAAACGGCGCAAAAGTTCCCGCACCAGCTATCTGGCGGTCAGCGTCAACGTGTAAACCTAGCTCGTAACATCGCAGTTGGTGCAGAAGTGGTATTGGCGGATGAGCCAACATCGATGCTCGATGTATCAATCCGTGCCGGTGTTCTGAACTTGATGGAAGAGATGAAGTTCGAGAAACAAATGTCTCTGCTTTACATCACTCACGACATCGCAACAGCGCGTTACATTGCTGAAGATCTCGCGGTCATGTACGTAGGTCACATGGTTGAATGGGGCGATACTGAAGAAATCATTCACGATCCTCAACACCCATATACGCAACTGTTGGTATCTGCGGTTCCAGATCCATCGAAGTCTATTCACGAGAAACTGAAAGGCAACAAAGGGGAAATCCCACTTTGGACACCAGAATCTGTCGGCTGTCCATTTGCTGGACGTTGTGTACACGCTACCGACAAATGTCGCGAACGACTACCGGGCGTCACTCAACTGTCCGACAACCACTTTGTCCGCTGTTACTTATTTGAAGATTAATCATAACGAGGGTCAGGTTCAGCCTGGCCCATTCCTGTTTTTATCGTTTCCCGGAGACATTGAATGCTGCTACTGACTAACCACATTGGTTATGAACGTCTGGGCCCAAAGAAAGCCATTATCCAGACCGAACAACCACACTTGTCTTCTTACACTGCTCAATTGATTTGTGCCACTAGCGAGCAAACCGTGGCAACTTTTGCGGTTGAAGAACAAGGTAAAGTGGCGAACTGGCATCAGGGCTATTTCTACCTCATCGACTTTTCCTCTTTCACAACGTCAGGTGACTATTTCTTGCAAGTAGAAGATACGCGCTCTTCCTCTTTCATCGTTGGCGAACACATTCTGTTGGATCAAACTTTGTCAGATGTGATCCACTACTTCAAATCGCAACGTTGCGGCGGGATCTTCGATCAACAAGATCGACAACTTCCAGTACTAAACTCCAATAAAAAGGTTGATGTACACGGCGGCTGGTACGACGCATCAGGAGACGTTAGCAAGTATTTAAGTCACCTTTCATACGCGAATTATTTGAATCCTCAACAAACCCCAATGGTGGTTTGGAACATCCTAAAAGGGGTTTCATTGCTTGAAGGAAGCGAAGACATTGCAGCTTTCACACGTACACGTCTGATTGAAGAAGCCCTGTTCGGTGCAGACTTTCTTGTGCGTATGCAAAACGAAAAAGGCTTTTTCTACATGACGGTCTTTGACAAGTGGAGCAAAGATACTGCGCAACGCGAGATTTGCGCGTACGAAACTCAACTTGGTCACAAATTTGACGACTATCAAGCAGGCTTTCGACAAGGTGGCGGTGTCGCCATTGCAGCGCTAGCGGCAGCGTCGCGTTTAAGTGTTCACGGTGAATACGATCAACAAAAATACCGCAACGCTGCCGAAAATGGTTACTGGCACTTAAAAGAGCACAATACGCAGTACCTCAATGATGGGGAAGAAAACATTATCGACGAATACTGTGCGCTACTGGCTTGTGTAGAACTGTTTAAAGCAACCAAAGAAACTCGCTACTTGGAAGAGAGCCGTTTGTGGGCGCAACGTTTAGTTGCACGCCAAATGAGCGACGAGCAGATTCAACACTTTTGGTCAGCAAACCAAGACGGCAGCCGTCCATATTTTCACGCAGCCGAAGCTGGTCTACCAGTTATTGCCCTATGCGAATATCTATCAATTGAAGACGACTCAGCACGAGCGGAATCGGTAAAACGTATCGTCAACCTAGCGTGTGAGTTTGAGATCACAATATCGAATAAAGTGATCAACCCATTCGGTTACCCTCGCCAATATGTTAAAGGCGTAAATGAGTCAAAACGCGAGGCATTTTTTGTCGCACACAACAATGAATCCGGCTATTGGTGGCAAGGCGAGAATGCTCGACTGGGCTCACTCGCGACCATGGCGTACCTTGCTCAACCGCATATAGCGTCGCAAGAAGTACAGCAACAACTTTCTGTGTTTGCTCAAGATGCATTGAACTGGGTTGTAGGCTTAAACCCATACGACATGTGCATGCTAGATGGCCATGGTCGTAACAACCCTGATTACCTCCCTCAATATGGTTTCTTCAACGCAAAAGGTGGCGTGTGTAACGGAATCACTGGCGGCTTTGAAGACGAGGAAGACATTGCATTTAATCCACCAGCACAAAAAGAAGACGTGTTACAAAACTGGCGCTGGGGCGAACAATGGATCCCGCATGGCGCTTGGTACTTACTCGCGATAATCAGTCAAGCTCAGCATGTTTCTCAGTTGGCAACCTCTAAAAATATGAAGGAAGAATAATCATGGGAATGTATTTTGTCGGTATCGATGGTGGCGGCACGTCATGTCGAGCCAGGATTAAAGATTCACAAGGTAATTTTCTTGGCGAGGCCAAAAGCGGCAGTGCCAACATCATGCTAGGTGCTGAAATAGCAATGGCTTCGATTCTTGAATCCATCACTTCGGCTACCGAGCAAGGCGGTCTGACACAACAAGATTTCGCGTCGATGCACGTCGGCTTAGCCCTTGCTGGCGCAGAGCACAAAGCATCTTGGCAAGCCTTCATGTCTCTTCCTCATCCATTTGCCAGTATAACTCTAAATACCGATGCTTACGGTGCGTGCGTTGGTGCGCACAATGGCGAAGATGGCGCAATCATGATTGCGGGAACCGGTTCTTGTGGCATCTACCTTAACGGATTGGAGCAACACGTTGTCGGTGGTCGTGAGTTCCCTATTTCGGATCAAGGTGGCGGCGCAGTGATGGGGCTACGCCTAGTTCAGCAAGTTTTGTTAGCTGAAGATGGCATCAGAGAAAAAACGCCCCTAGCACAACATGTTATGACGCATTTCGAAAATGAGGTAGACAACGTGGTGGCGTGGTCAAAACAGGCGCTTCCTCGTGATTATGGGCAGTTTTCTCCGGCTATTTTCCAACATGCGGAACAAGGCGATGCACTGGCCATTGAAATACTGAAGCAAACCGCAGCGGATATAGAAATGTTTCTCGTGGCATTAAACAAGCGCGGCGCAACACGTATTTGTTTAATGGGTAGCATTGCTGAACGCATTTTACGTTGGCTCTCACCACCAGTTCAGCAATGGATTGTTGAGCCACAGTTTGACGCGATTGAAGGCGCAATTATGTTTGCTGGCAAACCAGAACATAACCTTTACTCGCTCAGTGCGGCGTAGGAGTAGATATGGAATATCGTGTTGATCTCGTGGTCCTTTCTGAGCAGAAACAAAACTGCCGCTTTGGCCTCACCTTTCATAACTTGAGCGACCAAGACCTAAACAGCTGGAGCTTAACTTTCGCTTTCGATCGTTACATTCTTCCAGACAGCGTTTCAAATGGTCAACTGACTCAAATTGGTAGTTTTTGCACACTTAAGCCAGAAGGGCTGGTACTGGCTGCCAACCATCACTATTACTGTGAATTCAGTATTGGTTCGAACCCATTCCGTTATTACTCGGATGGCTTTAACGAAGCGATGATCAACTTTGTCGTTGATGGAAACCCACAGCGCGCACAAGTGGATGTCACGCCTATCGTATTAGCTTCACCATACCGTGAACGCAGTGAGATTCCGGCAAGTTTAACCCATGCACAGCCCTTGCTGCCAAAACCAAACCATATTGAGGTCAGCGATCACTATTTTAGCTTTGATCATCATGCTGGCGTCGCGGTTTATTCAAGCCTGGCCAATTCAGCTAAAGAATGGCTACTTGAAGAGCTTAAGCGCATTCACCAATTTGAGTTCGCATCAGACAATGGCAGTCAGATCATCTTCAAAGGCAACCCAACCTTGGATGAAGGCGCTTACAAACTGAAAGTAGCCGAAGAGTCAATCAAAATTGAAGCAGGATCTTCGTCTGGTTTTACCCATGCTTGTGCAACGTTATTACAACTAATCAAAGTTGGCGATCAACCTAACTCAATGGAAGTAGTTTGTTGTTCAATCAAGGACAGGCCACGTTTTCGTTACCGCGGTATGATGCTGGATTGTGCTCGTCATTTTCACTCCGTTGAGCAAGTCAAACGCTTGATCAACCAACTGGCTCATTACAAGTTCAATACGTTCCATTGGCATCTCACCGACGATGAGGGTTGGCGAATTGAAATCAAATCACTGCCTCAACTGACCGATATTGGTGCTTGGCGCGGATTGGATGAGATCAATGAACCACAGTACACGCACTTTGATGAACGTTACGGCGGCTTCTACACACAAGAAGACATCAAAGACGTTATCGAATTTGCATCGCAACGAGGCATCACCATCATTCCTGAAATTGATGTACCTGGTCATTGCCGAGCCGCCATCAAGTCGTTACCACACCTATTGGTAGAAGCGGAAGATACCACCGAATACCGCAGTATTCAGCATTACAACGACAACGTCATTAACCCTGCTCTGCCGGGGAGTTATGAATTTATCGACAAAGTGCTAGAAGAGGTCTCTGCGCTTTTTCCTGCGCCTTACGTTCATATTGGTGCCGACGAAGTACCTAACGGCGTATGGTCAAAAAGCCCAGCATGCCAAGCACTAATGGAACAACTGGGTTACAGCGACTACAAAGATTTGCAAGGACACTTCTTGCGTTATGCCGAAGACAAACTTCGTAAATTGGGCAAACGCATGCTGGGCTGGGAAGAAGCTCAACACGGCGACAAAGTCAGTAAAGATACGGTGATCTACTCATGGCTAAGCGAAGAAGCGGCCTTGAACTGTGCTCGCCAAGGCTTTGATGTGGTGCTGCAACCAGCACAAACCACTTACCTAGATATGACCCAAGACTACGCACCTGAAGAACCGGGCGTGGACTGGGCAAACCCATTGCCACTAGAAAAAGCTTACAACTACGAGCCGCTCGCTGAAGTGCCTGCCGACGACCCAATACGTAAGCGCATTTGGGGCATTCAAACAGCATTATGGTGCGAAATTATCAATAACCAACCTCGCATGGACTACATGATCTTCCCTCGTTTAACTGCAATGGCAGAAGCATGTTGGACAGACAAACAACACCGAGATTGGACCGACTATTTATCACGCTTGAAAGGCCATCTACCTCTGCTTGATTTGCAGGGAGTGAATTACCGTAAACCGTGGAAGTAATACAAAACTGATGTCGAAACATCACGCTTGAAGAGTTTTTAAATTTTGGCTGCTGATGCAGCTTCGTAAAAAGGAAAGACACAAATGAAATACGGCTATTTCGATAACGAGAATCGCGAATACGTCATCACTCGCCCTGACGTACCAGCACCATGGACCAACTACCTAGGTACTGAGAAGTTCTGTACGGTTATCTCGCACAACGCGGGTGGCTACTCGTTCTACAACTCTCCAGAATACAACCGTGTTACTAAATTCCGTCCAAATGCGACATTCGATCGCCCAGGACACTACGTTTACTTGCGTGATGATGAGACAGGTGATTACTGGTCAATCTCTTGGCAACCAGTTGCGAAGAGCCTAGACGAAGCAAACTACGAAGTTCGTCACGGCTTGTCTTACTCTAAATTTAAGTGTGAGTACAACGGTATTGAAGCTGAAAAGACGCTATTCGTACCAAAAGGCGAAGACGCTGAAATCTGGGATGTAGTGATTAAAAACACCTCTGACAAACCACGTACGATCAGTGCATTCTCATTTGTTGAGTTCTCATTCAGCCACATTCAATCTGATAACCAAAACCATCAGATGTCTCTGTACTCGGCAGGTACGGCTTACAACGAAGGCGTGATAGAGTACGACCTGTACTACAACACCAACGATTTCGAAGGCTTCTACTACCTAGCTTCAACATTTGACCCAGATTCATACGACGGCCAACGTGACAGCTTCCTAGGCCTATACCGTGACGAAGCAAACCCGTTAGCGGTAGAACAAGGTAAGTGTTTCAATACAGCACAAACGTGTTACAACCACTGTGGCTCTTTGCATAAGCAATTTACTATTCAGCCGGGTGAAGAAGTTCGCTTTGCTTACATTCTAGGTATCGGTAAAGGCAACGGTGAGCGTCTACGTGCTAAGTACCAAGACCTTGCAGAAGTCGACAACGCATTTGCGGGTATCAAAACACACTGGGATGAGCGCTGTGGCAAGTTCCAAGTGAAATCACCAAACGAAGGTCTAGATACCATGATCAACGCTTGGACGTTATACCAAGCGGAAACGTGTGTGGTGTGGTCTCGCTTTGCTTCATTCATCGAGGTGGGAGGCCGTACTGGTCTTGGTTACCGCGATACAGCGCAAGATGCAATCTCAGTTCCTCACGCTAACCCAGCAATGACGCGCAAACGTATCGTTGACCTACTGCGCGGCCAAGTAAAAGCGGGCTACGGTCTACACCTATTCGATCCAGATTGGTTTGATCCAGAAAAAGCGGATGTTAAACCATCTAAATCTCCAACCGTAGTTCCAACACCTTCTGATGAAGACAAAATTCACGGCATCGAAGACACTTGTTCTGATGATCACCTATGGCTAGTTCCAACCATCTGTAAGTACGTGATGGAAACCGGTGAGCACAGCTTCTTCGACGAAGTGATCCCTTACGCCGACGGTGGCGATGCAACGGTTTATGACCACATGAAAGCCGCGCTAGACTTCTCGGCTGAATACGTAGGTCAAACCGGTATCTGTAAAGGTCTGCGTGCAGACTGGAACGACTGTCTGAACCTAGGTGGCGGCGAATCGTCAATGGTGTCGTTCCTACATTTCTGGGCACTGCAGGAGTTCATCGACCTAGCTAAATACCTAGGGAAAGAAGCCGACGTTGAAAAATACACGGTGATGGCAGCAAACGTTCGTGAAGCGTGTGAAACCCACCTTTGGGACGAAGAAGGCGGCTGGTATATCCGTGGTCTAACGAAAAACGGCGAAAAGATCGGTACAGCGCAACAAAAAGAAGGTCGTGTACACCTAGAGTCAAACACACTTGCGGTACTTTCTGGTGCGGTATCTCAAGAGCGCGGCGAAAAAGCGATGGACGCTGTCGATGAGAACCTGTTCTCTGAATACGGCCTTCACCTAAACTCACCATCTTTTGCAACACCGAATGATGATATCGGCTTCGTAACTCGTGTTTACCAAGGCGTAAAAGAGAACGGTGCGATCTTCTCGCATCCAAATCCATGGGCTTGGGTAGCTGAAGCGAAACTGGGTCGTGGTGATCGTGCAATGAAGTTCTACGATGCACTTAACCCATACAACCAGAACGACATCATCGAAAAACGTATTGCAGAACCTTACTCATACGTACAGTTCATCATGGGTCGTGACCACCAAGACCACGGTCGTGCAAACCACCCATGGTTAACAGGTACATCTGGCTGGGCTTACTTCGCTGTTACCAACTTTATCCTTGGTGTGCGTACAGGCTTCGATGGCCTAACTATCGATCCATGTATCCCAACGAACTGGCCTGGTTTCGAAGTGACTCGTCAATGGCTAGGTGCAACGTACAACATCAAAGTAGTTAACCCAGACTCAGTAAGCAAAGGCGTTAAGTCGATTACTGTGAACGGTGATGCAGTGAATGGTGCCTCTGTCCCAGTTCAAGCGGAAGGTTCAGTAAACGAAGTTATCGTTACTCTAGGTTAATCATCTTTTGGGGGAGTCCTTCTCCCCTTTTGATTTATCCGGTGCATTTATGTTTTACAAGTGCATCGGTTCGCTAGCAAAGATTTAAGACGCGGTGGGATGCCGCTCTTATCGAGGATCGAATCATGATCAAATTTGGTACAGGCGGTTGGCGTGCATTTATCGGTGAGGAGTTCACCAAAGATAATGTACGTTTGGTCGCTCAAGCAGTTGCAAACATCACGAATAACGAATCGGTTGCTGATCGCGGTTTTGTGATTGGCTATGACCGTCGTTTTCTTTCCGATAAAGCAGGTCGTTGGTTCGCTGAAGTTCTAGCAGCAAACGGCATTGTGGTTAGCTTTATCGACAAATTTGTCCCAACACCTATCGTAATGTTTAAAGCGAAAGAAATGGGCTGCGCATACTCGGCATGTATTACCGCATCACACAACCCTGCCGATTACAACGGCATTAAAGTCTTCATTGAAGGCGGTCGTGACGCAGATGAAATCATCACCCAAAAAATCGAATCACAAATAGACGCGCTCACTGCGCACGATGTAAAAAGCGTCGACTTTGAACAAGCGGTTGAAGATAAGCTGATTGAAATCATCAATCCGATGAACGAATTCGTTGACTCAATCATCGACTTTATCGACATCGAAGCGATCAAGAAGGCGAATTTACGTGTTTTGATCGACCCAATGTTTGGTGTCGCGAAAAACGCACTGCAAACCGTATTAATCAACGGCCGCTGTGACGTTGATGTGATTAACGATGGCAAAAACCCAGATTTCGGTGGGTTAATGCCTTCGCCAAGCGCTGCAACACTCTACCGTTTGATGCACCTAGTGAAAGAGCAAGGTTACGATATTGGCATCGGTACTGATGGCGATGCGGACCGTCTTGGTATTATCGACGAAAAAGGTAACTTCATTCATCCAAATGAAGTGCTACTGCTGCTTTACTACTACCTACTTGAATACAAAGGCTGGAAAGGCTCCGTGGTACGTAACATCGCAACCACCCACCTTCTCGATAAAGTCGCCGAAGATCATGGCGAGAAATGCTTTGAGGTTCCTGTAGGCTTTAAGCACATCAGCTCCCAAATGGAAGCGGATGACTCACTGATTGGCGGGGAAAGCTCTGGTGGCCTAACCATTCGCGGCCACATCAAAGGTAAAGACGGCGTATTCGCATCAAGCCTATTGGTAGAAATGATTTCAGTAACCGGCAAGAAGCTGTCTGAGTTGCTGGATGAAATCTACGGCAAGTACGGCTATGCCTACATGGCAGAAGGCGATTGCAAGTTCAAACCAGCGCAAAAAGACGTACTGTTCAACAAGATTTATGTTGAAAAGCAGTTGCCTGAGTTCGAGTTTGAAATCGAAAAAGTCAGCTATGAAGATGGTGCGAAAGTCTACTTCAAGAACGGCGGTTGGATCATCGCTCGCTTCTCTGGCACTGAGCCACTGCTACGAATTTTTGCAGAGATGCAAGATAAGGACACTGCGGAACGTGTTCTTCAACAGTTTAAAGACTTCTTGTCTTTATAACTGAACCTTGTGCCCGCTTCGAGCACTATGATGAGAGTCAACGCTGTCTGAAAAGGCGCTCATCAACAGGAGAAGAGCACTTGCCCGGCTCCACAGCCGGGCTTTTTTATTGTATGTTGGGAAGTCGTAAACGAGATAGAAAAGATACTCAGGAGCGTTAAGCAAATGCCAGGACGCCTTGCGTTTCAATTTTCACCGCGACGGACTCACCTATATTTAATGCTTGCGAAGCTGTAGCTAACAAACGGTCACCATTCGCGTTAATCACATAACGGCAGTGATCACCCATAAAATGCTGTTCCAATACGGTTACCGAACTATCTTCATCGGATTGAATTTGCACATGCTGCGGTCTTAGCAGTAAAGAGCACTCCGCCTGTACTGGAATATCTTGTTGAGCCGTGGCTTCAACCACGCCCAAGTGGGTTTCATATTCTGAATTCGAAACCCGTTTAGCAGCAAGGTAACTGCCACCACCTAAGAAATCAGCGACAAATTTACTTGAAGGCTGGTAGTAAAGCTCAGATGCTGTGCCATATTGCTCGATGACTCCATTGTTCATCACTGCCATTTTATCGGCGAAAGCAAAAGCCTCTTCACGGCTATGCGTAACAAAAATGGCAGTCACACCTTGGGCCTTAAAAATCTTACGGATCTCACTTATCAACTCATGGCGAACTTGCGTATCAATATTAGAAAACGGTTCATCAAGTAACAATAAGTCTGGGCTGTAAGCTAATGAGCGAGCAATCGCAACACGCTGCTGCTGTCCACCAGACAATTGATGAGGATAACGATCGCCATAACCTTGAAGATGCACGAGTTCTAACATCTCTTGAACTTTGGCATTTTTCTCTTTTGTCGAGCACTGCTTTAAGCCAAAGGCAATGTTTTGCTCCACCGTCAAGTGAGGAAAAAGTGCGTAATCTTGGAAAATCATCCCGATATTACGCTGTTCTGGCGGCAACCAGTTTTCCCCATCATCAATTGTGACGCAATTTAGACTCATTTCGCCTGACGTTAACGGCAATAATCCCGCAACGGCCTTTAATAGTGTTGTTTTCCCACAGCCACTGGCTCCTAGCAAACAGACAATCTGCCCTTGTTCTACCTCAAGAGACAATGATTCGAGTACAGTTTGATCGTCATATTGGCACGTTAGGTTTTTAATTGATAATGCACAGCTCATCAGTGATTTTGCTCCAGTGAACGGTTAACAACAACAAGCGGGATCAACCCAACAAGAACCAACAGAACCGCTGGCAAAGCGGCCAATTCTAAATGCTCATCCGAGGCGAAGTTATAAACGTATGTGGCTAGTGTTTCAAAGTTAAACGGACGAAGTAACAAAGCCGCATTAAGCTCTTTCATCGACTCGATAAACACTAATAAAGCCGCAATCAGTGCACCGCGCTTAACCAGCGGAAAGTGCACGCGCCACAGCATGGCATTGGGCTTACAACCCATAGTGCGCGATGCCATATCTAACGACGGAGAAATTTTATTTAAATTACTTTCGATACTACCAATCGCTACCGCGGAAAAGCGCACAACCATGGCAAATACTAGTGCGAACATGGAACCAGAAAAGATAAGTCCCGGCCTTCCCCACTCGATGGCTTTAGCAACGTCGTTGACACGATGATCCATAAACAGCACAGCGACCATCACACCGATGGCTAGTACCGTTCCTGGTACTGCATAGCCCATAGAAGAAAGACGCATAAATGCCAAGCTTTCTCGTTTACCATTGACTCGATGGGTAAAGTTAACGATCAGTGCGACAGCAACACCAATAATCGCAGCAATAACAGACACAACTAAGCTGTTCCATGCGTATTCACGAAACTCTGAGGTCCAACTCTGCGCAAAATAAGTGATCGCATAATCAATCAGCTGTAGTAGCGGCAAAATAAACGCGACCGAAACCAAGCCCCAGCACCAAACTAGTGCGGTCCACTTTTTCCAGCCCGTCAACTCGTAACGAAAATCTTCGTGACTGTTAAATTGGCTTTGAAAAAGCTTTTGTTTACGGCGGCTGTATCGTTCGGCACTAAGAAGCAGTACTACAATGACGAGCATCATGGCAGAAATCTTGGCTGCCGCATTAAGATTAGAGTACCCCAACCAAGTATCGTAGACCGCTGTGGTTAACGTATTCACCGCGAAGTAACTTACCGTACCAAAGTCACCAATGGTCTCCATTGCGACCAATGATAAACCCACTGCGATAGAGGGTCTTACTAACGGCATCGAGATGCGCCAAAAGCTTTCCCATGGAGAGCACTTGAGCAAACGCGCGCTTTGCAATAAAGAGACATTTTGCTCCATAAACGCAGCCCGGCACAATAAATACACGTAAGGATACAACACCAAAGCTAACACAAAGGTCGCGCCAGGCAACGTACGAATGTCAGGGAACCAATACTCGCCAGGTCCCCATCCGGTTACATCACGCAAAAAGATTTGAATTGGACCAGCAAAATCAAACCAATCCGTAAAAATATAACCAATGATATAACCTGGCATCGCAAGAGGTAGCACCAATGCCCACTGCAACCATTTTTCGGTCGGCAGTTTACACATGGCCATTATCCAAGCGCTTGGAATACCAAGAATTAAGGACAGCACCATTACGCCAACAGTTAGCGCAACCGTGTTAAAAATATAAGTCGGCATGACCGTTGCCATTAAATGAGCAAACAAATCATCCGTTTCACCAATCGCGGTGTAGAAGATCGCTAAGATCGGCAAAACCAGTAGCAGAGTTATTACCCCACTACTGGTTTTCCATAAAGAGTGTTTATCTTTCATCGCCTAATTACTGCAAGGCTGTATGAAATACAAATGCTGTTGCAAATACATCTCATATCCTTTAATCAAATGGGGGTACTGTTATACCCCCACAAGGAATTAAAGGTCAAATTTCACTTCGTCTAATAGCTTAATTGCCGCTTCGTGGTTGGCTGCAATATCGTCTAGAGAAAGCTTGTCTGCTTTAAAGTCACCCCAAGATTCCACAAGCTCAGAACGCTTCACGCCTTCTTTAACTGGGTACTCATAGTTAACTTCTGCGTACATTTGCTGCGCTTTGTCACCCGTTAGGAATTCCATTAGCTTCACAGCATTGTCTTTGTTTGGAGAGTACTTCGCCATCGCCATACCAGAGATATTCACGTGAGTGCCTGTAGTCTCTTGGTTAGGGAAGTTGATGTAAACTGCATCAGCCCAAGCCTTTTGCTCTTTGTCGTTAACCATTTTACCTAGGTAGTAGCTGTTACCCAGAGAAACATCACATAGGCCTTCTTTGATCGCTTTAACTTGTGCACGGTCGTTGCCTTGTGGTTTGCGAGCAAGGTTTGCTTTCACGCCTTCCAACCACTCTTTGGTTTCTGCTTCGCCATTGTGAGCAATCATTGCTGAAACTAGAGAAACGTTGTACGGGTGCTTACCGCTACGAGTACAAATTTTACCTTTGAACTCTGGCTTAGCTAAGTCTGCGTAGTTGAAATCTGCGCCTAGTTTACCTACGCGATCACGTGATGAATAAACGCTACGAGAACGTAGAGTTAGAGCAAACCACTCATTCTCTTTATCTTGGTATTGAGCAGGTACGTTTTCTTCAATGATTTTGCTATCGACTTTCTGAACTAAACCTTTGTTTGTCAGTTCAGCTAGACGGCTGATGTCTGTCGTAAGAATAACGTCAGCAGGGCTGTACTCACCTTCTTGAGCTAGCTTTTCTGCTAAGCCTTTTTTAGCAAATTTTACGTTTACTTTGATGCCAGTTTCTTTAGTGAACTCATTGAACATAGGTTCAACTAGGAAAGGTTGACGGTAAGAGTAGACGTTCACTTCTTCAGCAGCCATTGCTGTTGGAGCTAGAGTAGCGCAAGTTAGTGCTGAAAGAGTTAGCAGTTTTTTCATTGTTTAATCCTTTACCATGCTAATGATAACGTTTATCAGTTGCGTTATTATATGTATGTTCAATAAGAAGACAATGACGAATATTAAAAAACCTGCTCATCGGAGCAGGTTTTATTGTGTTAAGTGTGTAACCATTTATTACAAGCTAATGATTATTTCACCGTAACAAACTCTGGGTAAGCACCAACACCACAATCATGCATGTCCATACCTTCCATTTCTTCATCTTCTGTAACGCGAATCCCGACGGTTGCTTTCAAGATTGCCCACACAACTAGGCTGGCACCAAATACCCAAGCAAAGATAACTACGGCACCTAAAAGCTGAGCACCAAACGTTGCATCACCGTTGCTCAGTGGCACTACCATTAGGCCGAAGAAACCACACACACCATGAACTGAGATAGCACCTACTGGATCGTCAATTTTAAGTTTATCTAGAGCAATGATACTGAATACTACTAGTGCACCCGACACCGCACCAATCGCAACCGCGTACAGTGGTGATGGCGATAGAGGGTCTGCAGTGATGGCAACCAAGCCAGCTAGCGCGCCATTGAGAATCATCGTTAAATCGGCTTTACCCCAAGTAGTTTTACAAACGAATAGCGCCGCAATTGCACCGGCAGCCGCTGCTGCGTTAGTGTTTAGAAAGATCTGACCTACCGCTGTAGCATTCTCAAAATCTGAAACCATCAACTGAGAACCACCGTTAAATCCAAACCAGCCAAACCAAAGGATAAAAGTACCCAACGTTGCCAAAGGCATGTTAGAACCTGGAATCGGATAAATTTCACCATTTTTACCGTACTTACCCTTACGCGCGCCAAGCAGTAACACACCAGCTAGAGCAGCAGAAGCACCTGCCATATGTACGATACCAGAACCCGCAAAGTCACTAAATCCAGCTTCTGCTAGGAAGCCTCCACCCCATGTCCAGTAACCTTCCATTGGATAGATAAACGCAGTTAAAATCGCAGAGAAAATCAAGAAAGACCAAAGCTTCATGCGCTCAGCTACCGCACCAGAAACGACGGACATGGCAGTTGCAACGAAGACAACTTGGAAGAAGAAGTCAGACTCTAAAGAGTGGTCGGCCCCTTCACCTTGAGTACCAATTAACGTACCAAATGAAGGTAACCAGCCTCCTTCTCCATTATCGACATACATGATGTTATAACCGACAATCAGAAACATCGTACATGCGATGGCGTACAAACAGATGTTCTTCGTAAGAATTTCTGTTGTGTTTTTAGAGCGCACAAGGCCAGCCTCTAGCATCGCAAAGCCTGCTGCCATCCACATTACCAACGCACCGGAAATGAGGAAGAAAAAGGTGTCAAGTGCGTAACGTAACTCGGTTACTGTTGTTGCTAATTCCATAATAAGTATCTCCAATCCTTTGAATTCTTAAAGTGCTTCTGCGTCCATTTCGCCAGTTCGGATACGCACCGCTTGGTTCAGATCGTAAACAAAAATTTTACCGTCGCCGATTTTTCCGGTTTGCGCAGCTTTTGTAATTGCTTCAACAACGCGATCTACATTGTCTGCGTGAGTCGCGATTTCAATTTTCACCTTTGGTAGAAAATCGACTTGATACTCTGCACCGCGATACAATTCCGTGTGACCTTTTTGACGACCGAACCCTTTAACTTCTGATACTGTCATCCCTTCGATACCGACATCAGCCAATGCTTCTCGTACATCGTCTAATTTAAACGGCTTAATAATGGCATTGATTATTTTCATTGAGTTATCTCCGAAGCTTTCATCCTGAAACACTTCTTATAATCCAATCTACGTGCCAAGTTTTTAAGTTATTGAATAATAAAAACTAACCTCAATTTACATATCTATAAACAAAAAGAGCGCACCATATCGGTGCGCCCTTTTCACAAATTTAAAGCAACGGCAGAGAAGTTACCCAAAACTGTGCATTAAATGTTCAAAAAGTCTTTCCACTGTTCGATAAGTGCCATGAAATCCTCTATCCCACAACTTGCTGTACTTTCTGCATTGTAGAAGTCGAACTCACTTTCCATCTCGACATCATATTCATGGGCTAATGCGTTTTCTTGTACAAGAACTTCGTCGCCCTGAATCATCAAGCTAATTTCCGTGCCTGTTAGGTTATGCTCCTGAGAAGGCGCTGAAAATGACCGCTCAATTAGCTTTTCAACCTGTGCAATCTTCATCGGATCTTTGCCAATTTCTTCTTGCAACCAGCGCCCTACAATCTCATGTCCCATGCTACATTTTACGTAGTACTCGCCCATCAACGTGTTACGAATGAATTCAAATTCCACCGAGATTGCCTATTTCGTATCAATTTGGTGCGAGTATAGCGAATTGCTCCCATAAAAAAAGCACCTCATATGAGGTGCTTTTGAATTGTGCATTTCTGATTATGCCGGTTCTTGGAAGATCACTTCGTCCGCTTTCTTGGTGTATTGATCCATTTTATGGAAGTTCAAGTAGCGGTATGTATCCGTTGCCGTAGCGTCGATTTGCTTCGCGTATTCTAGGTATTCTTCTTTGGTTGGAATCTTACCTAGAATTGCACCTACTGCAGCTAGCTCAGCTGACGATAGGTAAACATTCGCCCCAGTACCCAGACGGTTCGGGAAGTTACGCGTTGAAGTCGACATTACTGTTGATTTATCTGCAACACGTGCTTGGTTACCCATACAAAGTGAACACCCTGGCGTTTCAATACGAACCCCTGCACGTCCGAAGATACCGTAGTAGCCTTCTTCAATCAGTTGGTCTTTATCCATCTTTGTTGGTGGCGCTACCCAAAGGCGCGTTGCTAACTGGCCATTGAACTTATCAAGCAATTTACCTGCTGCGCGGAAGTGACCGATGTTCGTCATACAAGAACCGATGAACACTTCATCAATCGCTGTGCCTTGTACTTCAGACAACAAACGAGCGTCATCTGGGTCATTCGGTGCACATAGTACTGGCTCATTGATTTCAGCCATATCGATTTCAATCACATGTGCGTATTCAGCGTCTTTATCTGCTTGCATCAGCTCAGGGTTTGCTAGCCACTCTTGCATTGCAGTAATACGGCGCTCGATAGTACGGCGATCACCGTAGCCTTCAGAGATCATCCACTTCAGCATCACGATGTTAGAGTTTAAGTACTCTTCGATCGACTCTTGAGACAATTTCACAGTACAACCTGCCGCCGAACGCTCTGCAGATGCATCAGAAAGCTCAAATGCTTGCTCAACCGTTAGCGTTTCTAAGCCTTCAATCTCAAGGATACGGCCAGAAAATTCGTTGATCTTGCCCGCTTTTTCTACCGTTAGTAGACCTTGCTGAATCGCGTAGTAAGGGATGGCATGAACAAGATCACGCAGTGTAATACCCGGTTGCATCTCACCTTTAAAACGAACCAAGATTGACTCTGGCATGTCTAGCGGCATAACGCCTGTCGCAGCTGCAAAGGCAACCAAGCCCGAGCCGGCTGGGAATGAAATACCCAGAGGGAAACGAGTATGTGAGTCACCACCCGTACCGACAGTATCCGGTAGTAGCATACGGTTTAGCCATGAGTGGATAATACCGTCACCAGGACGAAGAGATACACCACCGCGGTTCATAATAAAGTCCGGAAGTGTATGGTGAGTGTTAACGTCTACTGGTTTTGGATAAGCCGATGTGTGACAGAAAGACTGCATGACAAGATCAGCAGAGAAGCCGAGACACGCCAAGTCTTTAAGTTCATCACGAGTCATAGGGCCAGTAGTATCTTGCGAACCTACTGTCGTCATTTTCGGCTCACAGTAGGTTCCAGGACGGATGCCTTCTACGCCACATGCTTTACCAACCATTTTCTGTGCAAGCGTGTAACCCTTGCCAGAATCTGCGATTTCACCTGGTTTGCGGAATACGTCCGAAGGCTCAAGACCTAGCGATTGACGCGCTTTGTCTGTCAAACCACGACCGATGATCAATGGGATACGACCACCAGCACGAACTTCATCAATCAGTACTTCTGTTTTTAGCGAGAACTCAGCTAGAACCTCACCAGTTTCGTGGTTGCAAACTTTACCTTCATATGGGTAAACATCGATAACATCGCCCATGTTGAGCTTAGTTACGTCAACTTCGATTGGTAGTGCGCCAGCATCTTCCATTGTGTTAAAGAAGATAGGGGCAATTTTGCCACCAAGCACATACCCACCAGCTCGTTTGTTTGGAACGTAAGGGATATCATCACCCATAAACCAAAGCACTGAGTTGGTTGCAGATTTACGTGAAGAGCCAGTACCAACAACATCACCAACGTAAACCAATTGATGGCCTTTGTCTTTTAACTCTTCAATTTGCTTGATCGGGCCAATAGTACCCGGTCGATCAGGGTTTATTCCTTCACGCTCGTTTTTAAGCATCGCCAGTGCGTGTACTGGGATATCAGGGCGAGACCAAGCGTCAGGTGCAGGTGAAAGGTCATCCGTGTTCGTTTCACCTGTTACTTTAAATACGGTTAGAGTGACTTTTTCTTCAAGCTTAGGCTTAGAAAGGAACCACTCAGCATCAGCCCATGATTGAAGTACTTTCTGTGCATGCGCATTGCCTGCTTTCGCTTTCTCTTCTACGTCATAGAAAGCATCAAACATCAGCAGCGTATGAGACAGCGCTTTTACTGCGATCTCTGCCAGTGCTTCATCATCCAATAGCTCAACTAGCGGTTCGATGTTGTAACCACCTTGCATAGTGCCTAGCAGTTCAGCCGCTTTTTCACGACTCACTAATGGTGATTTAACTTCACCTTTTGCTACTGCTGTTAGGAAACCCGCTTTTACATAAGCAGCTTCATCAACACCTGGAGGGATACGGTTTTCAAGTAGGTCAAGAATGACTTTTTCTTCACCTTGCGGGGGATTTTTCAGAAGTTCTACAAGTCCAGCAACTTGTTCTGCGTCTAGCGGTTTAGGAACAACTCCTTCAGCAGCACGCTCTTCGACGTGTTTACGGTAGGCTTCAAGCACGACTTTTTCCTCTCATTGCGGTTCCTCCTCTATTATTACTATTGTTAAAGTAAAGGAGTGAACATCCTTGGAAACTTGGCTCTCCATTGCCCTTGTTTTCATTCAATTATGATTGAGAAACAGCGCCGTAGAGGCCAAACTGTGGGCAAAATAATAGCAAATTTAACCTTAAATTAAAATCTTATCATTTTGACCAACATAGCAACTTACGACTAAAGTTCTGCTAATTTTGACCAAATATGCCAAGTTTTTGCTTTCTCATACCCGATTAATTAAACGATGTTCCTACGATCAAATACACAGCATCCAAATCTTGCTCGGTACGACCGTATGCCAACATTATTGGTCCTATTGGTGAGTCAACACCAAAGAAGATGGAGCCAGCATTGTAAAGCGGCGCTTCGTTTAGTTTCAGATCATTATCAGACCAAACACCGCCATATTCGACCGATGCGCCCAGGTAGACTGGAGCTTCAAACAATCCGAAATCATTATCAAACCACTTATATCGGTACACCAAACTGCTGAAAAATAAGTTCTGTCCGATCAGGCTATTTCTTGGGATTCCCGATAGGCTTAAGAAGCCGCCCAACTCTCTGGGATCAAGCGGTAAAGATGAGTTTTTACTCTCTACAAAACTATATTCAGCATGTCCGACTAAAGTATGACGCTGATGACTCACTGCACCTTTAAATCGTGCAGAGATTTCATAAACGGTATCTTCAATAATTTTGTCAGTTTCTAAAAGGCTAACGCCTTGAGGACTTTGATCATGAGACACTAAATATTCGAGATCGACTAAAAGCCCACGAGTCGGAAATGCGAAATCATCAAGTGTATCTAGGCGATAATTGGCAAACAGGCCACGACGTTCAAAATCCAATTTACCAGCAGAAGCCAAAGTAGAAAGCTCAATATCTCCGGTTGAGTAGCGAGCGCCAAATCGAAGTTCTTGCCACAATGTGGGTTGGATACCTATCGCTAACTCTGTTGTAAAATCATCGTAAGTGACCGGAAAAAAGTCATTTACTGACTCTAAATCTGGTGCTTGAGGCTCTGTTAAAGGTAAGTTTCGGCTCTCACTACCATAGGAAATTCGCCCCGATACAAAAAGTTCTTGGCTAGATAAAACAGGGGAATACAACTCAGCTTCAATCAGCTTATCCGTGCCCATTTCTACGTTGAACGCCAACTCCGCGCCATGAGAGTTTAAATTGGTAAAGTTGGTCGATATTCCTATGCCGTACTGGCTATCTGTATCGAAGTCATCTTCAAGAAAAAATCGGAAGTTGAGATAATTAGGCCCCCACGACTTCTCGTTAACATCAAAAACCAACAATGTCTCACCATCAACCTCTTCAAAGTGATAAGTGATGAGCTCGAACCGATCTAATGCGTAGAGGTTTTCAACGGCTTTCTCAATTTCGGCCGTTGAAATACGACGTCCGGTTTCTAATTCAATACGATTCGTCAACAACACATCGCTGTAGTGCGTGTTATTAACAATCACTATGTCATCAACCACACGCTGATCGCCATAAATCAAAGTTTTACGAACTTCTTGTTTGCGATCGATGTATTTTTGATAGTCCGCATTGGACAAGCGCAACCCTTTCAGCTTGTCTTTTAACTGCTTGGTAATATCGTACCCAGCTTGAAAAGCCCAAGGCATTTTGTCGAACTCGACAGTTTCCATGGTGCCCACATTGGGACGAATATAGATATCTTGAGGTTCAAGCTCGTCCACTTGCTGTTGTGTACTACGACGAACGAGATAGTTAGAGAGTTGGTCCGCGACAGTAAACAGCCCCGTAAATTCATCTTCGGTTTTGTAATCGGTGCTAATATCGACGGCAATAACGACATCAGCCCCCATGGCGCGAGCCACATCGACAGGCATGTTATTGACGACACCGCCATCAACAAGCATATGGCCATTGAGCTTATAAGGAGGAAGCGCTCCTGGTACAGACATGCTAGCCATCATGGCGTCCACAAGGTAACCATTGCCCAGTACGACTTCTTCTAGGGCAAGAATATCAGTCGCAACAGAACGATAAGGAATGGCAAGATCATCAAAAGAATCGAATCGCCCTAAGTTCCCTGTAGTCTCACGCAATACTCGCAACATGTTCTGGCCTTGCACCACACCCGTTGGTGCTCGTACCTCACCGAACCTTAAGCCGAGATCGGTATTAATTTGATAGCGGTCTTCATACTCTTTGTCACGAACTCGACGTTGGCTACGGTCAACACGATCTCGATAACCGCTGCCCCAATCGACGGTGTAGATAAAACTCTCGATTTCATCAGCACTCATACCCGTGGCATAAAGCCCACCCACATAGGCGCCCATACTGGTACCGGTCACAATATCCACAGGGATCTGCATTTCTTCCAATGCTTTTAAAACTCCAATGTGTGCCGCCCCTTTCGCTCCGCCACCAGCGAGCACAACCGCCACCTTTGGTCGAGGTTCCAAGTCATCCGTTTTTGTTAGAGAGTTTGCGAGGGAAACAGAAGGAGTGATCATCAAAAAGGTACTAACCCAAAGCGCAAAGTTGCGAACCGATGGGCTTGATAACAGCTTTTTGAACATTCACTTCTTCCTTTATTGAATATCTGATCAAGTAGGGCGTGCTAGCAGTACTGTACTAACACGCCCTAATATGTACTAAGAATTAATCAGATAAACAAGCTAATGTTGTTGATTTGGCGATGCTACCAATCAAATATGCTATTTAACCAGTTTGATTTCTTCTCACACTGTTGCTTTATCTGACCGGTTTTATCCCAAATCGGCAGTTTGTAATCACTACGGCAGTTCATTTCTAAACCTCCATCAGATGTAGGCTTGAACCCTAATGTGGTGATTTCTCTTGGCCATGGGAGCTCTAAACGCTCAGGAATACGCTGCTTCAAGTACTCTGCGTACACTCGTAATGCACCACTCGACCCCGTTAGATTCACGGGTTTATTATCGTCGCGGCCTAGCCAAATTGTCGTCACCTCACGACCATCAACACCGACAAACCAACTATCGCGGTTGTCATTACTGGTACCCGTTTTTCCTGCCAATGCAGCCCAACCAAACTGGCTTTGTAAGAAGCGGCCAGTGCCTTGAGCAACCCCTTGTTTCATCGCGTAGGTCGTTAGCCATGCTGCTTGTTCATCCACGGCTCTTGATGAACGAGGCAAGGATTGATACAGCACATTACCTTCCATATCCATGACTGAGCGCAGAGCGGTCAGTTTTGCACGCTTACCTGAATTCGTCAGAGTCTGATACATCTGTGCGACTTCGAATGGCGTCAAAGAAAACGAACCCAAAAACATCGAAGGCACTGGGCGAATTTCGTCTTTGTTCACGCCCAAACGCTCTAAAGTATTGGAGACTTCAGGAATGCCAAGTGCCATACCTAAGCGCACGGTTGGTACGTTAAGTGATTTCGCTAAAGCAATGTAAAGTGGCACATCACCACGATATTTTCTATCGTAGTTGCGCGGCGTCCACACGTTACCTTTACTGCTCTTCAGACTTAACGGCGTGTCGTGTAGCGTCGTGCCTAGGTTGTATTTATCCGGTTGTTCTAGAGCCGTTAAGTAAATCGCTGGTTTCACTAAAGAACCAATTGGACGACTGGCATTGAGCGCGCGGTTAAAGCCTTCATAACCGACACGTTTACCACCAACCATCGCACGGATTTCACCACTATGGCGATCAACGGCCACAGCAGCGGCTTCTAACTCTTTACCACCCCGTTTAGCTAGTTCTGGGATCTTTTTCGCGATAGCTTGTTCCATTTTGCTTTGCGATACTGGGTCCAGAGACGTAAATACGCGCAGTCCGGTCTCTGCTTTAAATCGCTCCCCAACTTTTTCTTTTAATTCAATGCTCAATTGTTGGAAATAAGCTGGCTGACGGCTCGCAATACGTGGCTTGCTTTGCGTATCGAGTGGACGACTTACAGCTTGTTCATACTGCTCTGAAGTCAACATGTTTTGCTGCATTAACAGGCGCAGAACGAGATCACGACGCTCTTTCGTTCTCTCAGGGTAACGAATTGGGTTGTAGTAAGACGGTCCTTTTACCATCCCAACTAACATCGCCAGTTGATCGATTCGCAACTCCTGAATTGGCTGCCCAAAATAGTAACGCGACGCCAAGCCAAACCCGTGGATCGCTTCACCTCCACTTTGACCTAGGTACACTTCGTTTAGGTAGGCTTCTAAAATACGATCTTTGCTGTAACGGTAATCCAAAATTAGCGCGATATACGCTTCTCGAACTTTACGCCACAGTGTTTTATCACGAGTCAAAAACAGGTTTTTTGCCAATTGCTGAGTCAGCGTACTACCACCTTGAACAGTACGACCCGCCTTAATGTTCGCAACCAATGCACGTGCAATCGCGAGCGGTGACACCCCGTCATGTTGATAAAAATCCCGGTCTTCGGTCGCAAGCAGTGCATCCACCAAAATTTCAGGGAACTGATCACGACGTAAGAAAAGGCGCTGTTCATCACGGTCTTTCTCCAGCATGCCCAACATCTTCGGTTCTAGGCGCAAGTAACCAAGGTCTCCTCGAGATTCTAAAGACTGAATACGTTGCAAACCGGAATCAGAGAAATGCAGCATAATGTGACGATCTGGCTCAGGACCATCGGCAAACTCGAATGGACGACGAATCAATTCAATCCGAGTGGAAGAAGAGGAATATTCGCCTGGGTAACGAGGTTGACTCACTTTACGGTAATTCAACACATCTAGCTCGTTGCGCAGTTCTTGGATGGTGATATTCTCACCAGGGCTTAGATTCAAGATACGGGCATAAACCACCGTTGGCAGCTCAAACAGCTGGCCTTCAAAGCGTTCTTTCACCACACTATCTAAGTAAATCCCAACAAACAGCAAAACAGCGGCAAGTGCAACGCCAGCTTTCCAGCTAAACGACCACAGAACTTTCAACCACGAACGTTTCTCGTTAGTCGGCTTTTTACTCGGCGTACGTCGAGTCTGTTTTGCGGTTCCTTTATTGGTTGTACTTTTCTTCGCTGGCGCTTTTTTCGCGCTAGGCTTCTTGCTGTCAGTCATTATTCAATTGTCTTTTTGTTTTCGTTGTTGCTACATGATTGGCAGGATCATCTGGCCAAACGTGTTTTGGGTAGCGCCCTTTCATCTCTTTTTGAACGTCTTTGTAGCTTCCGTTCCAGAAAGCCGCCAAGTCCGACGTTACTTGCAATGGACGTTGTGCCGGTGAAAGCAGTTCAAGCACCAAACGCTTGCGGCCAAGAGCTACCGTTGGGGAACCACTCTCCCCAAATACTTCTTGCATACGCACCGATAATATCGGCTCGTGGCCATATTGGTAACGGATACGCTTCTTTGAACCTGTGGGTAGTTGGTAATGCTCAGGTAACCATTCATCCAGTTGTTGATTGAGTGGCCAACCTAATAGAGCATTAAGCGCTTCGACCAAGTTTATCTTGCTCAGGTCTTTAACCGAGCTGACAGACGTCATGTATGGTTCTAACCACTCCTCTAATGAATCCAGCAAACTGGCTTCATCAAACACTGGCCATGACTGCTCAGGTAACCATTCCACCGCACAACGAATCCGAGCCAACAAGCTCTCCGCTGCCGGTGTCCAGTTTAGACTCTGTAAGCCCTGGCGGCGGACATACGTGAGTAAAGCTTGTGTCATTTTTTCTTTGCCCGGGCTTGGCAACGGCTCGCGTTCAACGACCAGCAGACCGAGTTTTGTTTGTCGCTCAGCTATTAGACGGCCTCTTTTTTCATCCCAGTCCACTACTTCTTCAGACGAAAATAGCGTATCAAAGGTCGTTCGCAATATATTGACATCCAATTCACATGCCGAATGAATTTGACTTGAATTAGAATGAGAACGCATTAAGTCAACGGCAACCAAATACTCACAGCCACCTAGCATGTCTTCCTGATGACATTCTGCACCATGACCATTAGCCAAAGTAAATCGCCCAAATTGATTTGTGCGCTGCTGCGCAATGCGATCTGGAAATGCCAAACTTAACACCAGCGGTAATGCATCTTCATCCACGCCTTTCAGGTCAAATACCGTATCCAATTTGTACGCCAGAGATTGAGCACGCTTGAACAACATCGACTTTTTTGGATGAGTACCAACAAGCCAACGATGCAAGCTATGAGCGATATTGGTAACATTTCTCTCTGGCTCTTCAATCAGTGCGACCGCCGCCAAAGCAGCATTTAACATCTTATCACTGTAAGATAGCGCTTTAATTAGCATCGCAGCCGCACGAGGCTCAACGCCTAGTTCATGCGCCTGTTTTCCTTCGGACGTTAATTGCCCTTTTTCCGTCAGTAGTCCCAATGACACCAATAGCTGCTTCGCTTGTTCCAATGACGCATTAGCGGGAACATCAAGCCACTTTAGATCGTGGATATCACTCGCTCCCCAAAAGGCAAGCTCCATAACTAAACTAGCTAAATCGGAATGCAAAATTTCGGGTTGGGGAACCAGCGGTTGCTGCTTGAACTGGTTTTCAGAATAAAGACGAACACAAATGCCCTCTTCTATTCGTCCCGCTCGTCCTGCACGCTGAATCGCTGAAGACTGTGCAATGCGTGTTTGCTCTAAGCGTGTTAAACCGTTTTTCAAATCAAAGCGGGCAATACGCTCTAACCCAGAATCAACGACGAGGCGAATGCCTTCAATCGTTAGTGAAGTTTCTGCAATGTTGGTCGCTAGAACGACTTTACGCTTACCTTGTTCTGCTGGCGTAATCGCTTTTTGTTGATCTGCAAAGCTCAGTTGACCATAAAGTGGGCATACGTCGATATCATCCGCTAAATGAGACAACCGCTCTTCAACTTGTTTTATGGCACCAACACCCGGTAGGAAAGCTAACAAAGATCCAGACTCTTTGTTCATAAGACTTTCTATTGTTTTTGCCATACTCGTAGGTAAATGCTCGTTCACACCTAACGGCTGGTAGCGCATTGCCACATCAAAGCTGCGCCCTTCAGATTCAATGTAACTGGCTTCCGGCAACAACGATTGTAATGCTTGTTGGTCAAGCGTTGCCGACATTACCACCAGCTTGAGATCGTCTCGCAATGCCTCTTGAACTTCTAAACTGAATGCCAAAGCGGTATCGGCATGAATGCTGCGTTCATGAAACTCATCAAAGATCAGTAGATCAACCCCATCCAGTTCAGGGTCAGTTTGGATCATCCTGGTCATGATCCCTTCGGTCACGATCTCCAGCTGCGTTGCAGAACTTACCTTTGCCTCGCCACGAACTCGATAACCCACGCGTTGACCAACTTGTTCTCCCAATTGCTCAGCAAGATAACGGGCAATGTTACGCGCCGCGAGTCGTCTTGGCTCAAGCATGATGATTTTTCCAGCAACCGAATGATTTAAGAGTAACTGCAAAGGGAAGTAAGTCGACTTACCGGCACCAGGCGCCGCTTTTAAGATCACTTGATGTTGATTTTTGACCGCCGTCAGCAACTCAGGCATCACGGCTTCAATCGGCAATTGTGACAAAGGAAATACCTTATGGTGTAATGGTGGCAACATTGTACATAAAAAATTTTTTGTCTAAATAAGCAAATGCATTTCACACCCGCTTTAGAGTCCGCCACTCTACTCAAACGTTATAAACGCTTTCTTGCCGATATCGAGCTCGATACTGGTGAAATCCGTACAATCCACTGCGCAAATACAGGTGCAATGACGGGTTGTGCAACGCCCGGAAACAAGGTTTGGTTTTCTACTTCCGACAACCCGAAACGAAAATACCCCAATAGTTGGGAGTTGAGTGAAACCGAACAAGGCCACCGTATTTGTATCAATACCGCGCGCGCCAATCAATTAGCCGTAGAGGCTATTGAAAATAATGTCATTTCAGAGCTTTATGGTTATGACACACTTCAAACTGAGGTGAAATACGGTAATGAAAATAGCCGAATTGATATCTTGCTCAGCGCAGACGACAAGCCAAAGTGCTATATAGAAGTGAAAAGCGTCACTCTTCTTGATGAGACCGACTCTACTGGACAAGGATACTTCCCAGATGCGGTCACGACTCGGGGACAAAAACACCTGAGAGAGCTCACAGAAATGGCACAAAATGGAAGTAGGGCCATACTTTTATTCACTGTTTTACATTCAGGTATTGAAAAAGTATCCGCGGCGCACCATATAGACGCGAAATATTCACTATTACTCAAACAAGCACAAGACGCTGGAGTGGAAGTTCTCTGCTACAAAGCTGAACTGAGCGATACTGGAATGAAGCTGATTTCCGCTATTGATTTTATCAATTAAGAGAAAAAATGATGTCGTCTTCACATTGACGATAACTTTGCGATTCAGTATTTGCTTGCACCGCCTCTTTTTGCTATAGATACCCGCCTTAAATTGACTGCGTAGCAGTTGACTAGGTGTAAGTAGGAGATGCTGTATGCCAGAATCAAAGAAGAAAACGATAGGCATCCTAGCCATTGCCGGCGTGGAGCCATATCAGGAAAAACCTGGTGAAGAGTACATGTCACCAGAGCAGGTTGAACACTTTACGAAAATCTTAACAGCTTGGCGCGACCAGCTAAGAGCTGAAGTGGATCGTACTGTTCACCACATGCAGGACGAAGCAGCAAACTTCCCAGATCCAGTTGACCGCGCCTCTCAAGAGGAAGAGTTCAGCCTAGAACTGCGTAACCGTGACCGCGAACGCCGTTTGATCAAGAAGATTGAAAAGACTTTGGATAAAATCAAAGAAGACGATTTTGGCTTCTGTGAGTCTTGTGGCGTAGAGATTGGCGTTCGCCGTCTTGAAGCACGTCCAACCGCTGACCTTTGTATTGACTGTAAAACACTTGCAGAAATCAAAGAGAAGCAAATGCAAGGTTAATCACCCAGCATTATGATTGTTGAAGGGAGCTCAGGCTCCCTTTTTGTTTTGGCTACCTTCGCACCCTATTTGTTTACTAAATTCGAGATACACGCATGACACGCTATGTAGGTCGATTCGCCCCATCTCCTTCTGGTCCACTGCATTTTGGTTCACTGATTGCCGCTCTTGGCAGTTATTTTCAAGCGAAAGCACAAAACGGAGCTTGGTTAGTACGTATTGAGGACTTAGACCCACCAAGAGAAATGCCAGGTGCAGCGCAACTTATCCTAGAGGCACTCAAGGCCTATCAGCTGCATTGGGATGGAGAAGTGGTATACCAGAGCGAACGTCACGACCTTTACCAAGCTCAAATAAACAAATGGCTCGAAAATGGGGAAGCCTATTATTGCCAATGTACTCGTAAGCAAATTAAAGAGCATGGCGGTTTTTATCCTGGCACTTGCCGCGATAAAAACTTGAAAGACGGCGCGATTCGCCTAAAAATGACCAAGCCTGTCGCTCATTTCCTCGACCAAAAGCGGGGAACCATTACTATTCCAGAGCAACTCGTTAATGAAGATTTCATTATTAAACGTCGAGATGGATTATTTGCTTATAATCTTGCGGTAGTATTGGACGACATCGACCAAGGCGTCACAGAAGTCGTGCGAGGTGCAGACTTAATCGAGCCGACAGGGCGTCAAATTAGCCTGTACCAAATACTTGGTCAGCCTGAAGTTAGCTACTTGCATTTACCATTGGCGATGGACAACAACGGCAATAAATTGTCGAAACAAAATCACGCGACGGCTATTGATATAGATACACCAAAACCTACTCTATTGCGCGCCATGACATTTTTAGGTTTCGAGATACCTGAAACCGTAAGGGCGGCCAACATAGAAGATATTCTTCGTTGGGGCTGCGAAAACTGGCGCTTGGAACAGCTTCCAGCAGAGATCGAGATCACACCGTGATTCTCAAATGGCATTGTGTAGGCTATCATTAGCCGCAAATTAGGCCCTAGAGGCGTATAAAACTAACCAAAGCAAGATTGGATTAAACCCAGTTATTGCCAGATGCACATGAATACAAACGACTATACACCAAGCGAACCTGCCACAATTCCAGAGCTCGCTCTCAATGTAATAACTCGTGAAGAGCACAACATTTCGCGTAAGCAGATCAGTGATAATGCGCTGAAGGTACTGTACCGCCTAAATGGTGCTGGTTTCGATGCTTTTCTTGTGGGTGGCGGGGTTCGAGACTTACTGCTTGGACAAAAACCAAAAGATTTTGACATTGCGACCAACGCAACGCCGGAACAGATCAAACAGCTATTTCGTAACTGCCGTTTGATTGGTCGCCGCTTCCGCTTGGCTCATATTATGTTTGGCCGAGACATCATTGAGGTTGCGACATTCCGTGGTCACCACCAAGAGCAAAAGAATAAGAGCATTTCTCAGCAATCAAAAGAGGGTATGCTGCTGCGTGACAACGTCTACGGCACCATCGATGAAGATGCTGAGCGCCGTGATTTCACGATTAACTCGATGTACTACAACATCGCAGATTACTCGATTCACGACTACGCACGTGGTATTGAAGATTTAGAAGATCGCCTAATTCGACTGATTGGTGATCCAGAAACACGCTACCGTGAAGACCCTGTGCGCATGCTGCGTGCGGTTCGTTTCGCGGTAAAACTAGACTTTGATATTGAAGAAGACACCGCAGCGCCAATCGAACACATGGCACCGTTGCTCGGTGACATTCCGTCAGCGCGTCTTTTTGAAGAGTCACTCAAATTATTGCAATCCGGTCATGGCTTAGAAACCTACCACCTACTGCGTGAGTACAACCTATTCCAGCAACTATTCCCGACGATTGCAGCGCACTTTACAGAAGATTACTCCTCTCACACTGAGCAGATGTTGGATCTTGTCCTAGATTCTACCGACATGCGCATCGAAGATGGGAAACGCATCAATCCAGCATTTATGTTTGCTGCAATGCTGTGGTACCCACTGTGTGCGAAAGCCGATGAACTGATGGAAGAGCGCAACTTAGGCCATTACGACGCCATTATGGAAGCGAGCAACATCATTCTTGACGAGCAAGTTCGCACAATTGCCATTCCAAGACGCCACACGGCAACCATTCGCGAGATTTGGCAGTTACAGCTTCGTCTTCCACGACGTAACGGTAAACGTGCATTCCGTCTTATGGAGCTCAATAAATTTAGAGCTGGCTTTGATTTTCTTGAAATGCGCGGTGAAATTGAAGGTGGTGACACTCAGAAGCTTGCCAAGTGGTGGGAAACTTTTCAAAATGCAGGCCGAGAAATGCGTCAAGCAATGGCTGCCGACTTAGACGGTCAATCACCGAAAACAGGCCAGCGCCGCCGTAAAACTTATCGCAAGAAAAAGAGTAAGCCCAAATCATGATTACAGCGTACATTGCGGTAGGCAGTAACTTGGCTGATCCTGTCAGCCAAGCGAAGCAAGCGATTGAAACATTAAAAACGCTGCCTAAATCAGAGTTTGTTCAAGCTTCTTCGCTATACAGCAGCACGCCAATGGGGCCACAAAACCAACCGGATTACATCAATGCGGTTGTGTCTATTAACACCAGTTTGACGCCTATTGAATTGCTCAATTGCACACAAGCCATAGAGCAAGAACAAGGGCGTGTCCGTAAAGACGAACGCTGGGGACCAAGAACCTTGGACCTCGACATTGTGCTTTATGGCAATGAGGTGATTAATTCCGAGAGGCTGATCGTTCCTCATTATGGAATGAAAGAGCGTGAATTCGTACTCTACCCTCTTGCGGAAATTGCACCAAGTTTACAACTCCCTGATGGGACCGAGGTCTCTAAACTACTGGAACAAGTAGATAGAAACGGCCTCAGTATCTGGCAGTCATAGCCAACTCCTAGTAAGGATAAAACCATGAAAAAAATGACCATCAACGACCTAATCAAGTGGAAGCAAGAAGGTCGTAAATTTGCTACTTCAACCGCTTATGATGCGAGCTTTGCCCAACTGTTTGAAAGCCAAGAAATGCCAGTACTTCTTGTTGGTGATTCTCTAGGTATGGTTTTGCAAGGTCACAACGATACTCTGCCAGTAACGGTCGATGATATCGCTTACCATACTCGTTGCGTACGCGCTGGTAGCCCAAATTGTTTGTTGATGGCAGACATGCCATTCATGAGCTACACCACGCCAGAGCAAGCTTGCGAAAATGCGGCTAAACTGATGCGTGCTGGTGCCAATATGGTAAAAATTGAAGGTGGTGACTGGCTTGTCGACACGGTGAAAATGCTCACTGAACGATCAGTTCCAGTTTGTGCTCATCTTGGTTTAACTCCTCAAGCTGTTAATATTTTTGGTGGTTACAAAATCCAAGGTCGCGATCAAGAAAAAGCAGACCGCATGGTAAAAGACGCATTAGCGCTGCAAGAAGCAGGCGCTCAAATCGTCTTACTAGAATGCGTACCAGCTGAGCTTGCTGAACGTATTACGCAAGTGCTTGACGTTCCTGTTATCGGTATTGGTGCAGGTAACGTAACAGATGGTCAAATTCTCGTAATGCATGATATGTTTGGTATTTCTGCCAACTACATGCCGAAATTCTCCAAAAACTTTCTTGCTGAAACAGGTGATATGCGCAAAGCCGTTACTAAATACATTGAAGATGTAGCCAACGGTGTATTCCCAGACGACGCTCATACCATTGCCTAGAGGATAAATGCATGCAAACTTTTGCGGAAATCTCAGCAGTTCGTGAACACCTTAAAACCTTTAAACGTGAAGGTCGTAAAGTGGCGTTTGTCCCTACCATGGGCAACCTTCACGAAGGCCACTTAACCTTAGTGCGTAAAGCACGCGAATACGCTGATATCGTTGTCGTAAGCATCTTTGTTAACCCGATGCAGTTTGATCGTGCAGACGATTTAAATAATTACCCACGCACGCTAGAGGAAGACTTAAGCAAGTTAACCTCTGAAGGGGTCGATGTGGTATTTACGCCAACACCAGAAGTTATCTACCCAGAAGGTCTGGACAAGCAAACCTTCGTCGATGTCCCTGGCCTATCAACAATTCTCGAAGGCGCGTCTCGACCAGGTCATTTCCGTGGCGTGACGACGATTGTGAATAAGCTGTTTAACATCGTACAACCGGATGTCGCGTGCTTCGGCGAGAAGGACTTCCAACAACTTGCTGTTATCCGCAAGATGGTTGATGACCTAGCAATGGACATTGAAATCATCGGTGTACCAACCGTACGTGAAATGGACGGTTTAGCAATGAGTTCACGCAATGGCTTGCTTACGCTGGACGAGCGTCAACGTGCGCCTGTACTTGCTCGTACAATGCGTTGGATCAGCAGTGCCATTCGCGGTGGCCGCGATGACTACGCATCGATCATCGAAGATGCAAGCGACCAACTTCGAGCTGCAGGTCTGCACCCTGATGAGATCTTCATTCGTGATGCTCGTACATTACAAGTGATCACACCAGAAACGACACAAGCTGTCATTCTGATGTCTGCGTTCCTAGGCAAGGCTCGTCTTATCGATAACCAAACGGTAGATATGGTTGTCGAAGCGAAGGAAGAAGCTGAATCTAACAATACAAACTCAGAGAGCGCAGAGTAAGCTCTGAGTCATAAAAGTAAAAAGGTCGACTCTTAGTCGACCTTTTTATACTCTACGTATAGACGCAATCCAACCCTTCAGGGCGAGTTTTAAACCGCTTGTGCAGCCACATCCACGCTGGAATATCACGTTTTATCATTTTCTCAAGCTCTTGGTTCAAGATGCTTGCCGCTTTAATCGCATTACGTCTCTCGAAACGCTCGCTAATGTCTTTTCCAATGTACAGCGTGTAATGGTGATTTTTACTCACTGTAACGCCAGATATAACCGCGCACTTTGTTGCATCAATGAGAACACTAGACCCGACGGTACTCGCCGCTTGTTCAACAGCAAAAAACGGCGCAAAAACAGAATGGCTAACGCCATAATCATGGTCGGGCAAATACCAAAGTCGATGACCATTCTTCAGAACTTTGAGCATTGATTTCACGTCTTTTCGATCAATCATTTGATGTCCAAAACGAGTTCGACCTCGATGTTGAATAAACTCATAAGCAGGATTCGAATTTGGGCGATAAACGCCATAACCTTGGGCAAACTGGCTAAAAATACGAGCGGTTATCTCCAAGTTTAAATGGTGACTGCACACCACCAACACACCACGTCCATTATTTTCCTCAGCGAGTAAACGATCTTTTCCAACAATAGAGGTTATCCGACGTATCCGCCAATCTGGCCAAAACCAAGCGATACCGGTTTCGATGATCGCCATTCCAGTATATTGAAAGTTTTTTCGTACTACGTCCTTACATTGCCAATCCGTAAAATCAGGGAAACACAGCTGGAGATTACGCAGAGCGATCTTGTGTCGGCGCTTCATTACATGCATCGCAATACAGCCGATGCTTCTACCTAAGATTCGCAATACTACGTATGGCAGTACATTAACAAGAATCGCTAAAGATCCAAATGCCAGCCATACAGACCAATATTTGGGCTTAAGTAACTGATAGGAGAAAGGCGGCGGCGGGACAATATTCATAGGATCACTCATTTATTACAAATGATTGAAACCTACCATGATAAAAACCGAAAAATTGTATGGGTATGTATTGTTATGCACGCGAAAGAGCAGCGTGAATCGCCGCTCTTTGCTTTATGAGAATGGCTTAGCTTCTTAGCCCAATCCCTTTGGTTACTAGATAATGCGCAATGGCATACAGTGCAACAACAAACACTACAAGTACACTAAATGAAGTGACAATGCCCACATCCGAGACACCTAAAAAGCCGTAGCGGAACGCATTCACCATGTAGACGATTGGGTTGATCTTAGAAACGCCTTGCCAAAATTCAGGCAGCAGACTAATCGAATAAAAGACTCCTCCCAAGTAAGTTAAAGGAGTCAATACAAACGTAGGGATGATCGAAATATCATCAAACGTTTTTGCGTAAACCGCATTGATCAAGCCACCGAGAGCAAATACCACCGACGTCATGAAGACAGTCGCGACAATAATGCCCCAGTGCTCCACTTGCAAATCAACGAACAAAAGTGACACACAAGTAACAATTGCACCGACCAACAAACCTCGAGTCACGCCGCCCATCACATAGCCAGCAATAATCACATAGTTTGGTACCGGTGCCACCAGCAGTTCTTCAATATTCTTCTGTAGCTTTGCACTAAAGAATGACGACGCCACGTTCGAGTATGAGTTAGTGATCACCGACATCATGATCAAACCTGGAACAATGTACTCCATGTAACTAAAGCCGCTCATCTCACCAATTCGAGAGCCAATAAGATTGCCGAAAATGATGAAGTACAACGTCATCGTAATGGCTGGCGGCACTAAGGTTTGCACCCAAATACGTGTAAAACGAGTGACTTCTTTGCTCAGCAAGCTGCGAAATGCCGTCCAATATAAACCGTACATTTAATTACTCCCCTCTCTTACAATGCTGACAAACAACTCTTCAAGTCGGTTGGCTTTGTTACGCATTGAGAGAACTTTAATGCCATGCTCTGTTAACTGACTGAATACCGAATTCAATCCTTGGCTCTTATCTAGTTCTATCTCTAAAGAGCCATCAACAATACTTTGTCGATTAACACCTTCAAGCTCAGGCACCTCGACTTCTGACTCAATATCCAAGATAAATGTCTCGACGCTTAGCTTACCTAGTAACGCCTTCATGGTGGTATTTTCAATCAGCTCACCACTATTAATAATGCCGATATTTCGACACAGCATCTCCGCTTCTTCTAGGTAGTGTGTCGTTAAAATAATCGTAATTCCTTGCTCTTGGTTGATCTCTTTCAGAAACCCCCACATTGAGCGGCGTAGTTCAATATCCACTCCAGCCGTTGGTTCATCTAAAATGAGTAATTGCGGCTCGTGCATCAAAGCTCTTGCGATCATTAAACGACGCTTCATCCCACCGGATAGGTTACGAGCACGCTCTTGGCGTTTTTCCCATAAATCCAATTTTTTCAGGTATTTTTCTGCTCTTTCTTTGGCTAATACTTTAGACACACCGTAATAGCCAGCTTGCTGCATCACAATTTGCTCAACGGTTTCAAACTGGTTGAAGTTGAACTCCTGTGGCACCAAGCCTAAATTCTGCTTGGCCAATTCGAGGTCGGTATCAATGTCATAACCGAAAACTTTCGTCGTTCCGGAGGTTTTATTCACTAAGGAGGAAATGATGCCAATCGTGGTCGATTTTCCTGCACCATTGGGACCCAGAAGCGCGTAGAAGTCACCCTTTTTCACTTGGAGACTTATACCTTTTAACGCCTCAAAGCCACCTGCATACGTCTTGCGCAGTTGTTCAATTTCTAATGCGTACATAAGGTCTTGATTGCCGTTTGTTTGTGATTACTAATACCGACTCATATTTATCAGCGGTTTACTACAAAATCGCCTTGGGTATCGTATTGGAGGTCCATCAGTTTATCGTTGAATAACGATGATTACAAATAAACCTTTCGATAATATTGGAAATACAACCCTTACCTCGTAAAGGTTATCTCTGAGTAAGACAAAATAGAGCATAAAAAAACGCAACAGGACACTGTTGCGTTTTTAACTGTCAGAATGATTACGCCGTTATGCGCTGATACTGGTCTGCCTCAACATGTGCCACCGCCGCATTCAATGCTTCGTAACGGAATTGGTACATATTTTCATCAGGCACAAGGTCAATCACATGGAATTTCTCTAGCTGTTCTCGTGTTCGCTCATTCGGGCATAATAAATACACGGCACAATTGGCATCGAGAGCATCCTTAATCGCATTCTCTAACGCCAAACCGACGGTCACATCAATCATTGGTACATCCGTAAGATCGAGAATCATCACGTCATAGTCAGAAATACTAGAGTGCTGACGTGAAATGGCTTTAGAAACACTAAAGATCATCGGACCGGAAAGATAAAAGAACAGCACTTTACCATTAGCACGATCCAACAAACCACGCTCGCTGTCAGTCAGCGGCACATCATCTTCATCCGCGTCGCTGATCGCTTTTACTTGTCGCGCCTGCTCTCGGCTCAAACGCTCGATGATGATAATGTTCGAGATAAAGACGCCTAAACCCACCGCAACGATAAGATCAACGAATACTGTAAGCAACATAACGCCATACATCACCGCCATTCCGGAAAAGCTTACCTTATGTGCCCTCTGAATAAAGCTCCAGTCTAGGATGTTAAAGCCAACATACACCGCAATGCCTGCTAACACAGCCATCGGGATTGGCTCTGTTAATCCGCCAGCAACCAGTACAACCAACGCCAACATTAGTGCACGAATCACACCAGATAATGGCGAACGAGCCCCAACTTGGATATTCGTTACCGTCCCCATGGTAGCCCCCGCCCCTGGCAGCGCACCAAACAAGCCTGAGATCATGTTAGCTAACCCTTGACCTCGCAGCTCTTTATCTGAGTCGTGTTCTTTACGAGTTAATGAGTCACCGATAACCGCCGTTAACAAAGTATCAATACAACCTAATGTGCCGAGCACTAATGCATCAATGACCATCTCGACAAACATATCTGTGCCAATATAAGGGGCGACGAGGGAAGGTAACCCAGCAGGAATTTCACCGATACGACGAATATCTTCTGTATCAAAGAGAATCACAGACAATAAAGTCACCGCGACCAATGCCACGAGCTGTGCAGGAACGTATTTACGATATTGCTTAGGGAAGAAAAAAAGAATCCCCAAAGTCAGTAGTCCCAAAAACAACTCACTGAACTTAAGGTTAGAAATGGTCTCCGGCAAAGCAGATAACGTTCCGAGTACTCCCCCTGAAGGCGCGGCATGCCCCATCAAAGGCGATAACTGCAGAATGATAAGAATCACACCAATGCCAGACATAAACCCGGAAATAACGCTGTAAGGCATCAAGGTAACGTATTTACCCAGTTTTAACGTCCCCAATAGGATTTGGAACGCGCCAGCCATCATGACAACCGTGAAAGTCATAGCCATGCCCGTTTCTGGGTATTTCGCCATCATACTGGTTAATACTGCGGTCATGATTACCGTCATTGGCCCTGTCGGTTCTGATATTAACGTATTAGAACCACCAAATAACGAGGCAAACAAACCGACCATTATTGCTCCCCAAAGGCCGGCCTCAGCACCGGCTCCGGATGCAACACCAAACGCTAACGCCAGAGGGAGAGAGATAATCGCCGTGGTTACCCCGCCAAATACATCCCCTTTGAAATTGATATCTTCAAAACGACTACCGAACACTGCTGATTTTCCCTGCATTCAATTTTAAAAAGTAAAATATCACTACTTTAACGAGCTAGGCGAAAATTTAAACCATAAATAGATTAAGGCTAAATTCACACCACAAATAGTTTCACCAGATTTTACTTTTTTCTTAATGAAAACTAGTCAGATGAGTCCTATCTGACGAATATTTAACGAGATCGAAATTGTAACATTGTGTATAGTTACAACACTGATCGCTTGCATGTGCACACAAACAGCGACAGCGATTTTGTCTTTTAAGGGAAGTAGTTTGCAAAATGCCGGAAATAAAACAGTTATTTGAAAACAATTCGAAATGGTCTCAAGAGATCAAATCTGATCGACCTGAATACTTCGCAAAACTCGCTGAGGGGCAAAAGCCTGATTTTCTTTGGATTGGCTGCTCTGATAGCCGCGTCCCTGCCGAGCGACTAACCGGACTATACTCAGGTGAACTCTTTGTTCATCGGAATGTTGCAAACCAAGTTATCCATACTGATCTCAACTGTCTATCCGTCGTCCAGTACGCCGTAGACGTTCTTAAGGTTAAACACATCATTGTCTGTGGACACTATGGATGTGGTGGCGTAAATGCAGCCATTGATAACCCTAAGCTAGGTCTTATTAATAATTGGCTGTTACATATCAGAGATATCTATTTCAAACACCGCACTTACCTAGATCAAATGCCGCAACAAGATCGAGCGGATAAACTAGGCGAGCTTAATGTTGCAGAGCAAGTGTACAACTTGGGTAACTCAACCATCCTGCAAAACGCTTGGGAGCGTGGACAAGATGTTGAAATTCATGGTGTGGTATACGGAATTGAAGATGGTCGCTTAGAGTACTTAGGCATTCGTTCTAACTCTAAGGAAACCGTAGAAGCGTCTTACCAGAAAGCTCTTTCGACGATTCTAAATACAGATAACAAGCTGCTTTGTCGCTAAGTCATATCTAAAAGTTGAACAAAAAACGCCCATCTTAGATGGGCGTTTTTTTTATATTTTTAATGCTGCTCTCAATGATTATTCTTGAGGTACAACTTTACCGATGTATGGTAAGTGGCGGTATTTCTGCGCGTAATCAATACCCACCCCAACGACAAATTCATCTGGAATTTCGAAACCAATCCAATCCACAGGAACATTCACTTCACGACGAGATGGCTTATCTAGGAGCGTACAAATAGCGATAGACTTCGGCTCACGTAGCGAAAGAATCTCACGGATTTTATTTAGTGTGTTACCAGTGTCAATGATGTCTTCAACAAGCAGAATGTCTTTACCTTTGATGTCATCATCCAAATCTTTCAAGATACGAACGTCACGTGAGCTTTCCATCGTATTGCCGTAGCTTGACGCTGTCATAAAATCAACTTGGTGAGTCAGTTCGATAGCACGTGCCAAGTCTGCCATAAATACAAATGAGCCACGCAATAAGCCTACCAACACAAGATCTTCACTACCTTGATAACGCTCTGTAATTTGTTTGCCTAATTCACGAACTCGCTCCTGAACTTCTTGCTCAGAAATCATGACTTCTATTGTATGTTTCATACTGTGCTCAATCTAAATTTGTGGGTTGAGGTAAGTCGCACGCAAACGATCACCTAATCTTACGGCGTGTAGTGTATCACCACGTTCATTGGGTTGAAAGTCGCATCCTGTTGCCAAAAAATCTTGGAAGAAGGTCTTAGTTTTATAAAGTTCATAGCTAAATTTATCAATAATAATGACATTACTGTATATAAATTGTTCTACAGATGTTGACCTTGTGCATATGCACCATTACACTCATCACTGCTTTAAGCAACTATTAAAATAATCAATTAGGGGGTTACCCCCAATATCAACTCAAATGGCAAGGAAAATGGATATGGACTCAATTGCAAAGAGACCTAGAACTAGGCTTTCTCCAATTAAGCGTAAGCAACAGTTAATGGAAATCGCATTGGAAGTATTTGCGCGCCGCGGCATCGGTCGTGGTGGTCACGCAGATATCGCAGAAATTGCTCAAGTCTCTGTGGCGACTGTTTTTAACTACTTCCCTACACGCGAAGACTTGGTGGATGAAGTTCTCAATCACGTCGTACGTCAGTTCTCAAACTTCCTATCGGATAACATAGACCTAGACTTACATGCACGTGAAAACATCGCCAATATTACTAATGCGATGATTGAGCTTGTCAGCCAAGACTGTCACTGGCTAAAAGTATGGTTCGAGTGGAGTGCTTCAACACGTGATGAAGTATGGCCATTGTTTGTTTCAACTAACCGTACTAACCAGTTGCTGGTACAAAACATGTTCATTAAAGCAATTGAACGCGGTGAGGTGTGTGACCAGCACGATTCAGAACACTTGGCAAACCTGTTCCACGGTATTTGTTACTCACTGTTTGTCCAAGCGAACCGCGCTAAAGGTGAAGCGGAGCTGAAACATCTAGTGAATTCATACTTAGATATGCTTTGCATTTACAACCGTGAACACTAAAGCTTAGCTCGTAATATATGTCAGCCCACCGTTTGGTGGGCTTTTTATTGTCTGCTAAGCACACATTTATATTCCTATATAACAAGCATAAAAAAACCGCTGCAATGCAGCGGCTTCTATCATTCAGTCAGAAAAAGCTTACTTCTTCTTAACTGCTTTTTTGTTTGGCAGGTCAGTGATTGAACCTTCAAATACTTCAGCAGCTAGACCTACAGACTCGTGTAGAGTTGGGTGAGCGTGGATAGTCAGAGCGATATCTTCTGCATCACAGCCCATCTCAATTGCAAGGCCGATTTCACCAAGTAGTTCACCACCGTTAGTACCAACGATAGCACCACCGATTACGCGGTGAGTTTCTTTGTCGAAGATTAGCTTAGTCATACCGTCTGCACAGTCAGATGCGATTGCACGACCTGATGCTGCCCATGGGAATGTTGCTACTTCGTACTTGATGCCTTCTTCTTTCGCTTCTTTTTCAGTCTTACCAACCCAAGCCACTTCTGGCTCAGTGTACGCAATTGAAGGGATAACTTTAGGGTCGAAGTAGTGCTTCTTACCAGAGATAACTTCAGCAGCTACGTGACCTTCATGCACACCTTTGTGAGCAAGCATTGGTTGACCAACGATATCACCGATCGCGAAGATGTGAGGAACGTTAGTACGCATTTGCTTATCAACGTTGATGAAGCCGCGCTCGTCAATTTCTAGACCCGCTTTTTCACCGTCGATTAGCTTACCATTTGGTACACGACCGATAGCAACTAGAACCGCATCGTAACGCTCAGCTTCAGCTGGCGCTTTCTTGCCTTCCATTGAAACGTAGATACCGTCTTCTTTTGCTTCAACTGCTGTTACTTTCGTTTCTAGCATTAGCTTGAACTTGTCTTTGATACGCTTAGTAAATACTTTCACGATATCTTTGTCTGCTGCAGGAATTACCTGGTCAAACATTTCAACAACTTCAACTTTAGAACCTAGAGAGTGGTAAACCGTACCCATTTCTAGACCGATGATACCACCGCCCATGATAAGCAGTTTTTCTGGCACTTCTTTTAGTTCAAGAGCGTCAGTAGAGTCCCAAATACGTGGGTCTTCATGCGGGATAAATGGCAGTTTGATTGGACGAGAACCAGCCGCAACGATTGCGTTGTCAAAGTTAACAACTGTTGGCTCACCTTCGCCTTCTACAAGGATAGAGTTAGGGCCAGTGAACTTACCGTAACCGTTAACTACTGTTACGTTACGCATCTTAGCCATACCGCTTAGGCCGCCAGTTAGTTGGTTAACAACTTTTTCTTTCCAGATGCGGATTTTGCTGATGTCTGTTTGAGGCTCACCGAACACAACGCCGTGGTCAGCCATCGCTTTCGCTTCTTCAATTACTTTAGAAACGTGAAGCAGTGCTTTAGATGGGATACAACCCACGTTCAGACATACACCGCCAAGCGTGCTGTAACGTTCAACTAGTACAGTTTCAAGACCTAAGTCCGCACAACGGAATGCAGCGGAGTAACCAGCAGGACCAGAACCAAGTACAACAACTTGGGCTTTAATTTCTTTGCTCATTTTGACCTCTTGTAGTCATTATCCCTAACAGGCTGAGTGGGTATCGATTTTTTATGTTTAAGAGAGATTTGTTTTAAACAGTTATTTTCAGACCGCTAACAGTTTACAGAGATGTTAATGGTGTGAAAAGTAAATCAATTTAGCCTGTGAGCTAGACAACAATTCGATTGTGAAAACCCTGAACGAAGCAAGGCTGATAACCAAATTGTCGGTAATTATGATTAGCAGAGGCGGCTAAGTTGCCGCCTCTCATTCATCTAATTTCTATTACAGAACTAGACGACGAATGTCAGATAGACATGAGTTTAGGTAAGTGATGAAGCGCGCACCTTCAGCACCATCGATCACACGGTGGTCGTATGATAGAGACAGTGGAAGTTGTAGACGCGGTTCGAACTCTTTACCGTTCCATACCGGTTTCATTTCTGACTTAGACACACCTAGGATACCAACTTCTGGTGCGTTTACGATTGGAGTAAACGCTGTACCGCCGATACCGCCTAGGCTAGAGATAGTGAAACAGCCACCTTGCATGTCAGCCGCAGTTAGCTTACCAGCACGTGCTTTCTTAGAAACCGCCATTAGCTCTTCAGATAGCTCGTAGATGCCTTTCTTGTTCACGTCTTTAAATACAGGAACAACTAGACCGTTTGGTGTATCTACCGCGATACCAACATTCACGTATTTCTTCAGAATTAGGCTCTCACCGTCTTCTGATAGAGAAGAGTTGAACGCTGGGAACGCTTCAAGCGCTTTAGCTACCGCTTTCATGATGAACACAAGTGGTGTGATCTTCATGCCAGTGTCTTTCTTCGCTTCAATCGCGTTTTGCTCTTTACGGAATGCTTCAAGAGCCGTGATGTCTGCGTTATCCCACTGTGTAACGTGCGGGATCATTACCCAGTTACGGTGTAGGTTTGCGCCAGAGATCTTCTTAATGCGAGATAGCGGTTGAACTTCTGTCTCACCAAACTTGCTGAAGTCCACTTTTGGCCATGGTAGTAGACCAAGAGCCGCGCCGTCGCCTTTGCCAGATGCTGCTGCACCTGCGCCAGACTCAAGACGCTTAAGTGCATCTTTCACGTAAGCTTGAACGTCTTCTTTTAGGATACGGCTCTTACGACCAGAACCTTTAACCTTAGAAAGATTAACGCCAAATTCACGCGCTAGACGACGAACAACTGGAGACGCGTGAGCGTACTCATCGTTTTCTTTGAAATCGCCAGTCGCTGCTGGAGCTGCTGCCGCCGGAGCTTCTGCTTTAGGAGCCGGAGCTGCAGGTGCTGCCGCTTGAGCTGGAGCTGGAGCTGCTGCAGGAGCAGGTGCTGCACCCGCCACTTCGAATACCATGATTAGTGAGCCAGTAGACACTTTGTCGCCAGCTGCAATCTTGATTTCTTTAACTGTGCCAGCGAATGGTGCAGGAACTTCCATAGAAGCTTTGTCACCTTCAACAGTGATTAGAGATTGCTCTTCTTCCACTGTGTCGCCAACCGCAACCATGATCTCAGTAACTTCAACTTCGTCGCCGCCGATATCTGGAACGTTCACTTCTTTTGCCGCAGACGCTGCTGGAGCTGCTGCCGCAGGAGCTTCAGCTGCCGCTGGTGCTGCTGGAGCGCCTGAACCTGCTGTTTCGAATACCATGATAAGTGAGCCAGTCGATACTTTATCGCCTGCTGCAACTTTGATCTCTTTTAGAGTACCTGCGAATGGCGCTGGAACTTCCATAGAAGCTTTGTCGCCTTCAACAGTTAGAAGAGATTGCTCTTCTTCGATGCTGTCGCCAACGGCAACCATGATTTCGGTAACTTCTACTTCATCACCACCGATGTCTGGTACGTGAACTTCTTTTAGTTCTGCCGCTGCTGCTGGAGCTGGAGCTGCTGCTGGAGCTGCTTCTGCCGCAGGAGCAGGTGCAGCGTCAGCTGCACCCTCGGCTTCGAAAATCATGATTAGAGAACCAGTAGAAACCTTGTCGCCTTCTGCAACTTTGATTTCTTTAACGATACCCGCTTGAGAAGCAGGAACTTCCATAGAAGCTTTATCGCCTTCAACTGTGATCAGAGACTGCTCTTCTTCAACCTTGTCGCCAACGCTTACAAGAATCTCAGTAACTTCAACCTCATCCGCACCGATGTCTGGTACATTAATTTCGATTGCCATTTCTTATCTACCTTCTTAATTAAGCGTATAGCGGGTTTGTTTTCTCTGTGTCGATGTCGAATTTCTTAATTGCTTCTGCAACTACAGATTTCTCAACTTCGCCACGTTTCGCTAGTTCAGTTAGCGCTGCTACTACTACGTAACCTGCGTTCACTTCGAAGTGACGACGTAGGTTTTCACGGCTGTCTGAACGACCGAAGCCATCAGTACCAAGAACTTTGAAAGACTCAGCAGGAATGTATGCACGAACCTGCTCTGCGTAGTTCTTCATGTAGTCAGTTGCTGCGATAGCAGGTTCAGTACCCATTACTGTTTGGATGTAAGGTACTTTCGCTTCCGCTTCTGGGTGAAGCATGTTGAAACGCTCTGCATCTTGGCCATCGCGAGTTAGTTCGTTGAATGACGTTACAGAGTAAACATCAGAAGCAACACCGTAATCTTCGCTTAGGATTTGAGCTGCTTTACGTACTTCATTCATGATAGTACCAGAGCTCATTAGCTGAACTTTCGCTTTGTCGCCCGTGTAAGTTTCTAGCTTGTAGATACCTTTACGGATGCCTTCTTCAGCGCCTTCTGGCATTGCTGGCATTGCGTAGTTTTCGTTCATTAGCGTTAGGTAGTAGAACACGTTTTCTTGTTCTGGACCGTACATGCGACGGATACCGTCTTGCATGATTACTGCTACTTCGTACGCGAATGTTGGGTCGTAAGAAATACAGTTAGGAACCGTACCCGCCAAAATGTGCGAGTGGCCGTCTTCGTGCTGTAGACCTTCACCGTTCAACGTTGTACGACCCGCAGTTGCACCTAGTAGGAAACCACGTGCTTGTTGGTCACCAGCCATCCACGCCATGTCGCCAACACGTTGGAAGCCGAACATTGAGTAGTAGATGTAGAACGGGATCATTGGTAGGTCGTTTGTCGAGTATGAAGTCGCAGCAGCAACCCATGAAGACATAGCACCTAGCTCGTTGATACCTTCTTGTAGAACCTGACCTGAAGTCGCTTCTTTGTAGTAAGAAACAACGCCACGGTCTTCTGGTGTGTAAGTTTGGCCGTGCGGGTTGTAGATACCGATTTGACGGAACAGACCTTCCATACCGAATGTACGTGCTTCGTCAGCAATGATAGGAACGATGTTCTTACCAATGTTCTTGTTCTTAAGTAGAACGTTTAGCGCACGTACGAATGCCATAGTAGAAGAGATATCACGCTTCTGTTCTTCTAGTAGTGGCTTGAATTCTTCTAGCTCAGGAACGATGAATTCTTGAGTGAATTTTGGTAGACGCTGTGGCGTGTAGCCGTGTAGCGCTTTACGACGAGCGTGTAGGTATTCGTACTCTTTTGAACCTTCTTCAAGTTTCAGGTACGGAAGCTCTTTCACTGCTTCGTCAGTTAGGATGTCTTGAAGACCTAGACGATCACGTAGGTGTAGTACGTGAGTCATGTCCATCTTCTTAACTTGGTGCGCGATGTTCTTACCTTCAGCCGCTTCACCCATGCCGTAACCTTTAACAGTCTTAGCTAGGATTACTGTTGGACGACCTTTAGTTTCTGCCGCGTTTTTGTATGCCGCGTATAGCTTAGAAGACTCGTGACCACCACGCTTAAGTGCGAAGATTTCGTCGTCAGTCATGTCAGCAACAAGTGCAGCTGTCTCTGGGTACTTACCAAAGAAGTGCTCACGTACGTACGCGCCATCTTTTGATTTGAATGTTTGGTAGTCGCCGTCGATCGTTTCATTCATAAGCTGTAGAAGCTTACCAGTCGTATCTTTAGCTAGTAGTGAATCCCAGTTGTTACCCCAGATTACCTTCACTACGTTCCAACCAGCACCTTTGAACAGACCTTCAAGTTCTTGAATGATCTTACCGTTACCCATTACAGGGCCATCTAGACGCTGTAGGTTACAGTTGATTAGGAAACATAGGTTGTCTAGTTTCTCACGCGCAGCGAAAGAGATAGCACCACGTGATTCTGGCTCATCCATCTCACCGTCACCTAGGAACGCGTAAACGCGCTGCTCTGAAGTATCTTTAAGACCACGGCCTTCTAGGTACTTAAGGAAACGAGCTTGGTAGATAGAAGCGATTGGACCTAGGCCCATCGATACTGTCGGGAACTGCCAGAATTCAGGCATCAGTTTAGGGTGCGGGTATGAAGGAATACCTTTGCCGTCTACTTCTTGACGGAAGTTGTCTAGCTGCTCTTCAGTTAGACGACCTTCAACGAATGCACGTGAGTAGATACCTGGTGAAATGTGACCTTGGTAGTAAACTAGGTCGCCACCATCCTTCTCGTTTGGTGCACGGAAGAAGTGGTTGAAACATGTCTCGTAGAACGCAGCAGAAGACTGGAAAGACGCCATGTGGCCGCCTAGCTCTAGGTCTTTCTTAGATGCACGTAGAACGATCATGATAGCGTTCCAACGAATAATTGAGCGAATACGACGCTCAAGTGTTGTGTCACCTGGGTATGCTGGTTCTTGGTCTGCAGGAATCGTGTTGATGTAGTTAGTTGTGATACCTGTTGGCATATCAACACCGTCTAGACGTGCTTTATCTAGAACTTGCTCTAATAGGAATTGAGCACGCTCTAGACCTTCTTCACGTACAACTGACTCAAGCGCTTGTAGCCATTCTTGAGTTTCCAGTGCATCTACGTCATGCTTCATATCAGACATGGCGATCTATCCTTCTGTTGGTTGGATCTACTTATTTAAGTAACGCTCTTACGAGTCATTACCCTGCTGAATTCGACGTAGAGAACGCTCTCGTCGAGACTCTTCTCGAGTCAAATCCAACAATGTTTCTTCGATGTAAGCCAAGTGCGAGTGGGACATTTCTCGCGCCTTTTCAGGCTGACCAGAAACAATCGCATCCACGATATTGGCTCGGTGTTTACTGACTTTCTCGACCGCTTCTGGGCGGCGACGTAGTAATTTAAAATTTTGTAGAATATTTTGCTCAAGCAAAGGTGCTAAGCTTCGAACAATGTGCAACAAAACCACGTTGTGCGCGGCTTCTGTCAAAGCGATCAAAAATTGCATTACTTCCGCAGATTCAGCTTCGATATCGTTGTTTGCTTGCTCTTGGCTAATGCGCTCAAGGCAACCTTGAATACGCGCAAAATCTTCTTCGGTACCACGTAAAGCTGCAAAGTAGGCTGAAATTCCTTCCATCGCATGACGAGACTCAAGCACATCAAGCTGGGTTTCAGAATGACTAGACAACAAATTCAACAAGGGATCTGAAAAGCTCTTCCAGATATTCTCACTTACGAATGTTCCGCCACCTTGGCGACGAGTCAACAAACGCTTCGCTTCCAAGCGTTGAATGGCTTCTCGGACTGAAGGACGAGACACATCGAACTGTTTTGCCAGTTCACGCTCTGGAGGCAGTTGTTGCCCCGGAGACAATGTTCCTTCCACTATCAACCTTTCTAACTCTTGTTCTATAACATCAGAGAGTTTTGGCTGACGAATCCTTTGATAAGCCATAATTTATTGTTCTTCTACTCTTGCAGGTAATTGGTAATACCAATTTTAAGTTGGTGCAGAAATTAACATAATTAAAACGCCACTGTCCAGCCGAAAATTGACCTAAATCATAGAACGAGCTTACTTCCAACACTCTGATAACAATCGACTGTTAAAACAGCAATAGAATTGGTATGACCAATTACATAAAGCATACAAATGGGAAGTCGACGTGCTAGCAGTTTTGGAAAAGAAATACAGAAAATGACAAAATTATCAGTCTATTTATTCACCAAAACGGCATGTGCGAGCGTAAAAATGTAGTTAACTTTTAACAATCATTAATATTTCTGGTATCAAAAAAAGGCATACCTGATCGTATGCCTTATTTATTTCGCTTTTTTGAATTTACACTTTCGCTACAAATCAACGCTGTATAAGCAGTCTATATTTCACCCAATCAAAGCTTAGACCAGGATCGCTTTTTCTCAAGGGCGCAATATATTGATGACCGGTAATTCGTGGCGGGGTGATTTGAGGATAAGACTGCATAATCACCTCAGTAATCTCTGCAAGTGATTGATATTGCGCTTCTGTGTAGGCAGTAAATTCTGTCCCTTCAAGCTCGATACCAATGGAATAGTCATTACAACGCTCCCTGCCCGCGAAACTGGATTGACCGGCATGCCATGCTCTATCAAGAAAAGAAACAAATTGAACAACCTCGCCGTTTCTTTTAATCAAGCAATGTGCAGAAACGCCCATTTTGTGAATAACTTCAAAAAATGGATGTTCATTTGGGTCTAGCTTGCCAGTGAAGAAGTCCTCTATATATGGTCCACCAAACTGCCCAGGAGGCAAACTGATGTTGTGTACCACCAGCAGAGAGATGTCGTTTATATCAGAGCGGGCATCAAAAAATGGTGACGGAACATGCTTTGCCTGTGTCAGCCAGCCATTCTCGATAATTGGGCGCATATCAACCTCTCTACTTTGCAAATTAACTGCTGAAATTATTGACACCGGAGAGTATCATTCGTTGCCATCTCCCTTTCAAGACAAGATTTGCGATGAAGAACACACACAACA
>NZ_JAWPOX010000238.1:0-915 GCF_033344475.1 Vibrio sp. 1288 | reverse complement strand
AGACGTTGAATGTACTGCTTTAACTTTGTTTTATCGGCGAACGAGACTTGGTTGTAACGAAATAGAGTGTTGTCGCCTCGGGTAACTAGATAGCTGTCGAGTAACTGTTGCCACTCCAGATGAGAGATTGAAGTTTGGTTGACCCCGTTGGACTGCTGCCAATAAGGCCATAAGTCGGCTTTTGGTGCGGCGAGAGCGGAAAAGGAGAGTAGGGCACACAGTAGCAATAAGAAACGCTTCATAGAGAGACCTTTAGTGAGACTTGATTGTTAGTGTAGACCCGTCTAGTTGTTGTTTTCTTTCTTTAATCTACGCATAAAAACAATACAGGGTGACAATGACCAGCCGGGTATTTGTGTATTCAAGGGTGCGTTTTAAGGGAGGAAGGTGGGGATATTGGCGTCATGCTCAGCGATTTTGTCTTCGTGCTGAAGCGTCAAACCGATGTTATCTAAGCCATTAAGCAGGCAGTGACGACGGAACTCGTCGATTTCAAAGTCATACTCCTTGCCGTTTGCGCGCACTTTTAGGGCTTCCAGATCCACTTCAATTTGCGCACCTTCATTGGCTTCAACGAATTGGAACAGTTCATCCACTTCTTGCTCAGTCAGACGAACCGGAACCATTTGGTTGTTGATGGAGTTGCCGTAGAAAATGTCCGCAAAACTAGGTGCGATCATCGCTTTAATGCCGTAATCAGCCAAAGCCCAAGGTGCGTGTTCACGAGATGAGCCACAGCCGAAGTTTTCACGCGCAAGTAGGATAGAAGCGCCTTGGTAACGTGGCGCATTCATTACAAACTCAGGGTTTGGTCGCTCGCCTGCATCATCAAGGAAGCGCCAGTCATGGAAAAGATGCTTACCGAAACCTAGGCGAGAAACTTTTTGTAAAAACTGCTTTGGAATAATGGCATCC
>NZ_JAWPOX010000237.1:0-916 GCF_033344475.1 Vibrio sp. 1288 | reverse complement strand
TGATAAAAACGCAAGTGAAGGCCAAGCTCGTGCGGCGGCTTCGAGAGATCAACTGAACGTTCAAGTAAACGAAGTCAACTCGCTAGCAACGGCGATTAATGAGATGAGCGCAACCGCACAAGAAGTGGCAAATTCTGCGGTACAAGCAGCAGCGGCGGCAAGCCAAGTTCAAAGCAACAGCGCGAATGGCATGTCGCGTATGGACAATGCTGCAAGCGCGGTGGATAACCTCGCTTCGCAAGTGAATGATGCACAGCACCAGACGCAGAATTTGGTGGCTTCAAGCACGGCTATTCAGGGTATTCTGAGTGAGATTGGTGGCATTGCCGATCAAACCAACTTGTTGGCGCTGAACGCTGCGATTGAAGCTGCGCGTGCTGGTGAAGCGGGTCGTGGTTTTGCTGTGGTAGCCGATGAAGTCCGCAACCTTGCAACGCGCACACAAGGCTCGACAGAAGAAATTCGTGCAATGTTGGCTCGTTTGGAGCAAGAAACGCAATCAATCGTCGTGTTGATGGAGCAAAGCCAGAAGCAAGCGGTGGATACCAAAGAAGAAACACAAGCAGCGCAGTTGGCGTTGGCCGAAATCAACCAAGCTATTGAAGTAATTAATGATATGAATAATCAGATCGCTTCAGCGGCAGAAGAGCAAAGTTCGGTGTCGGAAGAGATCAACCGTAATGTGGTTGTGATTAATGATACGGCGATGGAAGTGATGGATACCATGTCATCTTCTGTAGCGATCAGTAACGAGCTGACAGTAAAAGCCAGTGATCTTCACGGTGAGTTGAGTAAGTTCAAGTTGTCTTAATCAAGCGAGTGAGAAGGTTCAAACCAACTCACTCGGTTCATTTCTGGCAAAACGATTGGCGAGAAATATCGAACAAAACAAAAGGGCTCCAGAGTTACCTCTGGA
>NZ_JAWPOX010000236.1:0-918 GCF_033344475.1 Vibrio sp. 1288 | reverse complement strand
ACTCGTCGGTAAGCTTCTCATACTCGTGCCATAAGGTCTGATGTGAGCGACGCGTGATTTCTATATAAGAATAGTACTGACAATTTGGCAGCAACTTGTTCACGAGTAAATCTCGGCATCGTGGTGAGTCATCCGCCCAGTTATCCCCATCGGACGCTTGGGCTGCGTAGATGTTCCACTGACCAACCGGGTAACGCTCTTTGACGATTTCATCCATTAATTTCAAAGCGCTAGATACGATGGTGCCACCGGTTTCTTGCGAGTAGAAAAATTCGTGTTCATCGACTTCTTTGGCTTGCGTGTGGTGGCGAATAAACACAACGTCTACGTTTTCATAGGTGCGAGTTAAGAACAGATACAACAGCACATAGAAGCGTTTTGCGATGTCTTTGGTCGCTTGATCCATAGAACCAGACACGTCCATCAGACAAAACATCACGGCTTGGCTAGAAGGGACTGGTCGTTTTTCGTAGTTTTTAAAACGTAAATCGAAAGTATCGATGAACGGCACATTTTCAATTTTCTTGCGCAGCTCTTCGATTTCTTTTTTCAGACGATTTTCTTCAAGTTGTTGTGCTGGCTCAATATTTTTGATGCGAGTCAACTCGTCTTCGAGTTCTTTAAGAAGTCGTTTTTTGCCTGCAGTCATGGCGGTTCGACGAGCTAATGACTGCTGCAATGAACGAATAACGGAAATGTTGGAAGGGATCCCTGCGGTTTGGAAACCTGCTCGGTGAGTTTTCCATTCCGTAATTTTAGCGATTTGATTTTTTTCTAGATTCGGTAGCTCTAAGTCTTCAAAAAGAATATCGAGGTATTCATCTTTTGAAATTTGGAACACAAATTCATCTTGACCTTCGCCATCGGGACTTGCGTTACCTTCACCAGAGCCACTGCCTTGACCTCCACCTTTTGGAC
>NZ_JAWPOX010000235.1:0-919 GCF_033344475.1 Vibrio sp. 1288 | reverse complement strand
TGTCGAATTAACTAAACCAGCCGAAACTGCTGGTGACCTTGCTCTTGCATACAGCCCTGGCGTGGCTGAGCCTGTACGTGAAATCGCACAAAACCCTGACAACGTGTACAAGTACACGGCGAAAGGCAACATGGTTGCGGTTATTTCAAACGGTACCGCTATTCTTGGTCTAGGTAACCTTGGCCCACTTGCCTCTAAGCCTGTAATGGAAGGTAAAGCGTTACTGTTTAAGCGTTTTGCTGGCCTTGATTCAATTGATATTGAAGTGAAGCATCGCACGATCGACGAGTTCGTTGATACGGTTGCGAACATTGCTGACACTTTCGGTGGTATCAACCTTGAAGACATCAAAGCACCAGACTGTTTTGAAATTGAAAAGCGTTTGATTGAGTCCGGCGAACTTTCCCGTACCAGCCATACTCCCGCTAAGTTTGATTCGCCAGAATCTTTTGTGAACTCCATGAAGCCATACGCTGAAAAGGCGGCGAAAGCGTTGGGTGTAGAACCATCATTGCTTCTTGCTCAAGCAGCTCTGGAAACTGGCTGGGGACAAAAAGTGGTGCAAAATGCTCGTGGTAGCAGTAACAACTTGTTCAACATCAAAGCAGACAGAAGCTGGCAAGGTGATAAAGTCACCACGCAAACATTGGAATTTCATGACAATACGCCAGTGAAAGAGACGGCAGCGTTTCGTTCTTACTCGAACTATCAAGATAGTTTCAACGACTACGTCCGTTTCTTGAATGACAACCCACGTTACGAGACGGCATTGCAGCAACGTGGAGATTCTGAATCCTTTATTCGCGGTATTCATCGAGCAGGTTATGCGACGGATCCAACCTACGCCGACAAAGTTCTGCAAGTGAAGCAGAAAATCGAAAGTATGTAACCTTTTGGGGTTGCCGCGTACGCGAATCAT
>NZ_JAWPOX010000234.1:0-920 GCF_033344475.1 Vibrio sp. 1288 | reverse complement strand
TAGCAGAAACCCTTGTGTCAGGAGCAAATGGAGTCATTCCCGCCAGTCAAAAATACCAACTTGATATCATTATCAAAAGTGGTCAACGCTTAGCTAACCTCGTAGACGATTTATTGGATTACCACAAAATGCGCTATGGCAGCATGGATATCCAAAAATCGGCAGTAAGCTTAGCCAGTGCAACACGCTTGGTGCTTGAGCTTTCTAATCACCTGCTAGGCAATAAGACCATTCGCATCATCAACCAAGTACCAGCCGACCTTAAAGCCGTTTCGGCCGATCCTCAACGCCTCGAACAAGTGCTGTATAACTTGATTGGCAATGCCATTAAATACACCTCAGAAGGTAAGATCGTCATTTCCGCTACCATTGTTGACGATCACGTCCGAGTGCAAGTGGTCGATACTGGTCAGGGGATTCCAGCAGAACATCTTGAGCATATTTTTGAGCCTTTAATTCAAGCTGGTCAAGATGCAAGTCGCTATCGTCAAGGTGCGGGACTGGGACTATCGATTAGCCGCCAACTGATTGAGTTGATGGGCGGTTCACTTTACGTGAGCAGTCAGCCGATGGTCGGCACCACGTTTAGTTTCACACTGCCATTGGCCAGCGAAGAAGAAATCCAAGCAACTCAAACCTTGGTGGCGCGCGGGCACTTTCAAATTCCTGAGATTAATTTGGAAAATGGCGACGACTTATCGCTACCCGAGAACCCTGATGGCCCACTGCTTTACGTCGCAGATGATGAACCCGTTAACTTGCGAGTACTGGAAAGCTTCTTGCGCCTAGAAGGATACCGCGTTCGTACCGTTTCAGATGGCCCAGAAACGCTGGCGCTGGTTGAACAAGAAAAGCCAGAACTGCTGTTACTCGACATTATGATGCCCGGCATGAGCGGCTACCAAGTTTGTAGTGAACTA
>NZ_JAWPOX010000233.1:0-921 GCF_033344475.1 Vibrio sp. 1288 | reverse complement strand
CAGTGACGATGAAGTGGGCAAACTGGCTGAGAACTTCAACCGCTTTGTGGGTAACATGCACACGATGGTTACCAAGCTAAGCCAAGTTTCTGCCTCACTTTCTGAGCAAGCACGTACAACAGCACAACAAGCAGAAGAACGTAGCCAGCGTATTTCTTACCAGCAAGACGAAATCAACATGGTTGCGACTGCGGTTAATGAACTGGCAGCAGCAACGCAAGAGATTGCGGGTAACGCAGACAGTACAGCACATAGCTCTGAAGAAGCGGTGCAAGCATGTGCTCACGGTTCTAGCCAAGTGAATCAAACGCAAGGTTCTATCCAGAATCTGGCGCAAGAAGTTCAAGTCGCGACAAATGTTATCCAAGAACTTGAAGCGCACGGTAATAGCATCAACACGATTCTATCGACGATTCAAGACATTGCAGAGCAAACTAACTTGTTGGCACTGAACGCGGCGATCGAAGCGGCGCGTGCAGGCGATCAAGGTCGTGGTTTTGCGGTTGTTGCTGACGAAGTTCGCGTATTGAGCCAACGTACTCACGCATCGACCAAAGAAATCCAAGAAACGATCGAAATGCTTCAAGCTACACCCCAGAAAGCGGTTGATATCATGGGAGATGGTCGTCGTTTGGCTGATACCAGTGTGGATGACGCGAATTCTGCAGCAGCGAGCCTGACGCAAATCCACAGTGCGGTAGAGCGCATCAGCGACATGGCAACGCAAATTGCGTCTGCGGCGGAAGAGCAAGCATCTGTAACAACAGAAATCACTCGTAACACAGAAGGCATCCGCGACGTATCGAACGAGCTTTCTGTAGAAGCTCACTCAGCAGCGGAGCAAGCAGCGCACCTATCTGAGCTGTCTCACGAGCTTGAGCAAGAGATCAAACGTTTTAAACTGTAATTCTCAGTTTGACT
>NZ_JAWPOX010000232.1:0-921 GCF_033344475.1 Vibrio sp. 1288 | reverse complement strand
TGACTACCTAGGCGCAACAATTCAAGTTATCCCTCATATCACTAACGCTATCAAAGACCGCGTAATTGCAGGTTCTGAAGGCCACGATATTGCTATCGTTGAAGTTGGTGGTACGGTAGGTGATATCGAATCGCTACCATTTATGGAAGCAATCCGTCAGCTAGCAGTAGAACTTGGCCGTGAACGCGCAATGTTCATGCATCTAACTCTTGTTCCTTACCTAGCAGCAGCTGGCGAAGTGAAAACTAAACCGACTCAGCACTCTGTTAAAGAGCTACTGTCTATCGGTATCCAACCAGACATCCTAGTTTGCCGCAGCGATCGCATGATCCCAGCGAACGAGCGTAAGAAGATTGCACTTTTCTGTAACGTTCCTGAGAAAGCGGTAATCTCAATGAAGGACGTAGATTCAATCTACAAGATCCCTCAACTTGTTAAGTCTCAAGGTCTTGATGACCTAGTGTGTACTCGTTTCGGTATTGATGCGCCAGAAGCTGACCTTTCTGAATGGGAACAGGTCATCTACGAATAAGCGAATCCAACAGGTGAAGTAACTATCGGTATGGTCGGTAAATACATCGAACTACCAGATGCGTACAAATCTGTGAACGAAGCACTTAAGCACGCAGGCTTGAAAAACCGCCTAAACGTAACCATTAAGTACGTAGACTCTCAAGACATCGAAACTAAAGGCGTTGAGCTTCTAGAAGGTCTAGACGCTATCCTAGTTCCAGGTGGTTTCGGTGATCGTGGTGTTGAAGGCAAGATCCGTGCGGCTCAATACGCACGTGAAAACAAAATGCCTTATCTAGGTATCTGTCTAGGTATGCAAGTTGCCCTTATTGAATACGCGCGTAACGTTGCGGGTATGGAAGGTGCACATTCAACAGAATTTAACAAAGAGACTAAGTACCCTGTGGT
>NZ_JAWPOX010000231.1:0-921 GCF_033344475.1 Vibrio sp. 1288 | reverse complement strand
TGTAAGAAAGTCATGCGTTCATTTGGCGGTAATATTAAGTGCATTTCCCAGCCGGGAGAGTGGTCACAGTTTACGTTGACTTTTCCGCCTATCACATCAGATACGGTAACAGAAATTAAAGATGAGCTGACCAAAATGAAATCGATTTTATTGGTCAGTAATCAAGACATTATCGTGCAAAAAATGGTAGATATTAGTCGCTTCATGGGATTTGATGTCACCGTTTTAGATGTAAAAAGCGTCTTTAAAAAGAAAGAATACGAGTTTGAATTTGACCTGATATTTGTCGATGTGGAAAGCCTTGATGTTTTAGAAAACCAATTAGACAGAATCGAATCGTTACTTTCATTTACTGAAGCGCGTGTGGTGTATCTTTTTGAGCACAAACCTGCACAACGAGCTAAAAAAGCCGGCAATGACCCGATTTGGGTAGAGACTCAAGCGTGGCTGCTAAATACCAAAGCTACGATTGAACGTTTGCTTTACGATTCCACTTATATCTCGTCAACGCTGCCATCTGCGCCTTTAGATAAATCCATCAAGCGAACCATCATGGTTGTGGATGATAACGAGTCTCTGCGTAAGTTTACGGCGATGTTACTAGAGAAGCAGGGATTTGAAGTGGTACAAAAGGAAGATGGTCAGCAAGCATTGGACACTCTTGAAAAAGAAAATATCGATCTGATTTTAATGGATATTGAGATGCCAATCATGGACGGAGTAGAAGCGTCGCGACGTATCCGTAACTCAGAAAAGCCGTATGCATCGGTGCCGATTATTGCGCATACGGGAGACAGTTCTCCTGTGACGCTAGATAAAATTGGCTCATCCGGCATGTCCGACTTTATCGTTAAACCCGCTGATAAGAATCGCCTTTTCGATAAAATTGCTAACTGGATTTAAAACAGAGCTCAGGATTGA
>NZ_JAWPOX010000230.1:0-922 GCF_033344475.1 Vibrio sp. 1288 | reverse complement strand
CGATAAAATCATTGGTGTGGGGCTAGATTCATCAGAAAAAGGCCATCCACCAGCTAAGTTTTTACGTGTCTTCCAGCAAGCGAAAGAGGCAGGCTTGCTTACCGTGGCACATGCCGGAGAAGAAGGACCAGCGCAAAATATTACCGACGCGATTGAAATGTTGGAAGTGAGCCGCGTTGATCACGGCGTTCGCTGCGTAGAAGATGAAGCTCTAGTGGGATCTCTAATTGAAACCAAAATGCCACTGACCGTTTGCCCGCTGTCTAACATCAAACTTTGCGTGTTTGATGAAATGGGACAACACAACATCGTAGAACTTCTGCGTAAAGGCGTGGCGGTAACCATTAACTCTGATGACCCCGTTTACTTTGGTGGCTACATGACCGATAACTTCCTTGCAGTGAATCAAGCACATCCCATGAGCAAAGAAGAACTGGCGAAATTCACGCTCAACGCTATCGATGCAAGCTTCATCGACAACGAGTTGAAGGCTCAATATCGTCATCAAGTCGAACAATATGTTGCACAACATTCATCGATGTAATGCGGTATACCCTTACAAACCCTCTGTGGTTAAAACGGGACTTAAGCGCTAGACTGAAAAAGCTCAACAAAGCACTTAATAAAGGAAGAAAATCATGATTCAACAAGGCCAAGCACTACCTTCTGCAACCGTAAGTGAACTGACTGCCGATGGCATGGTCAACCACGATGTGACCGAACTGTTCGCGAACAAGAAAGCGGTGTTATTCGCGGTTCCTGGCGCATTCACTCCAACTTGCTCAGAAGCTCACCTACCAGGCTACGTAGTACTCGCAGATCAATTAAAAGCAAAAGGCGTTGATTTAATTGCTTGTGTGGCGGTGAACGATGCATTCGTAATGAACGCATGGGGTGAAGCTCAAAACGCTTCTGAGATTTT
>NZ_JAWPOX010000229.1:0-924 GCF_033344475.1 Vibrio sp. 1288 | reverse complement strand
ACGAGTGCGACCGCAATGGCGGCAATTTTTAACACTTTCATTAAGGTTCAGCATTTATCACTTAACATTAACCGCATCGTAGCACATATGTGTAACTCGCCAAGGCGTCTCCTCGACAATTTGTGCGTTATACCTAAATGATTTTGAGATGAATGAGTTAACGACTCATTGTGAGTCGGACTTGGGTTGAGAGCGTGTGCCGAACCACCGGATTGTCGGCTTTTTCTACACCCTAAAACAAAAACGGAGCCAATGGCTCCGTTTTCTATGAATGTGCTGCGCGGTTTATTTGTCAGAGTCTGCGAACTTTTCGAGACCTAAAACCAACGCAATAGCAGCCAGCATCATTACTACTGCAATCACTAGCTGCGATGGTTGAGAGGTAATATGTTCAAATTCAAATGGAGACAAGTTGTGTTGTAGTAACGGTACTTGTTCGCCTTTCGAGTTCGTACGCCATGTTAGGGTTTCTTTCCAAGGCCAGATTTTAGGTAGTGTACCGATCATCAAACCAGTTAAGAACATCAGCGTGAAGTCGCGGAACTTGCGCAGTAACCACGAGAGCAGATGAGAGAAAGAAAGTAGGCCAATCACGCAGCCCGATAAAAATAGCGCCAACGTATCCACTTGGAAGCCTTTTACGGCCGCAAGTACCGGAGTATACATACCGATCAGTAGCAGGATGAAGCTGCCTGAGATACCAGGGAGGATCATCGCACAAATCGCGATCGCACCTGCAATCAGCGTATTAATAGCGGTAGGTTCAAGATGCAGTGGTTTCAGCACCGTAATGCTATACGCAAAGCCGACGCCCAGTAGAAGAGTCACGAAACGAATCGCATCGCGTTTCTCTACCTGACGGAGGATGTGATACACAGAGACCAAAATGAGGCCGAAGAAGAACGACCAAATAGGGATCGGATG